>CAVJCN010000008.1:0-16841 GCA_963647945.1 Absicoccus sp.
CTGCGGATCATATGTGCAGTGAAGCTCCTTGATGGAGCCGTCCTCGTTCTTGATGACTTCCTGGCAGGTTATGAAATAGGCGCCTTTGAGCCTTACTTCGTTCCCCGGGAAAAGTCTGAAATACTTCTTCGCCGGAACTTCCATAAAGTCCTCGCCGTCCACCCAGATTTCACGCGAGAACGGAATATCCCGAACGCCCATTTCCGGCACTGCCGGATTGTTTTCCACTTCGCAAAGCTCGCTCTGACCCTCCGGATAGTTGGTGATTACTACCTTGATGGGGTCAAATACGACATTTCTGGTTTCGACCTTTTCCTTGAGGTCGTCCCGAACGCAATGCTCCAGCAGCGAAATGTCCACGGTGCTGTTTGCCTTGGAAACGCCGATTTCTTCGCAGAACTTGCGAATCGCCTCCGGGGTGTAGCCCCTGCGGCGGATCCCTGCGATGGTCGGCATTCTCGGATCGTCCCAGCCCTCAACAACGCCGTCATCAACGAGCCTCTTGAGATATCTCTTGGACATTACCGTGTTTGTCAGATTCAGCCTTGCAAATTCAATCTGCTGGGGCGGTGTGCTCCACTTCCCCACCTCCGCAAGGACCCAGTCGTACAGCGGTCTGTGGTCCTCAAATTCCAAGGTGCAGATTGAGTGGGTAATTCCCTCGATGGCGTCCTCGATCGGGTGCGCAAAATCGTACATCGGATAGATGCACCACTTATCCCCGGTGTTGTGATGGGTGGCATGGGCGATACGATAGATAATCGGATCTCTCATATTGATATTAGGGGATGCCATATCGATCTTCGCCCGGAGAACCTTCTCGCCGTCCGCGTACTTTCCCGCTTTCATTTCCTCAAAGAGTGCAAGGTTTTCCTCCACGCTTCTGTTTCTGTAAGGGCTTTCCTTGCCAGGCTCAGTGAGGGTGCCCCTATACTCCTTGATTTCCTCAGGGGTCAGGTCGCAGACATAAGCCTTGCCCTTTTTTATCAGCGTCAGCGCCGCCTCGTACATCTGGCCGAAGTAGTCGGAAGCCCAGAGCCGTTTATTCCATTGGAAACCAAGCCATTTCACATCTTCTTCGATGGAGTCGATGTACTCCACATCCTCCTTCACAGGATTCGTGTCGTCATATCTGAGGTTGCAGGTACCGCCGTACTTCGCCGCCGTGGAAAAGTTCAGGCAAATGGACTTTGCGTGTCCGATGTGCAAGTAGCCGTTAGGCTCCGGCGGAAAACGGGTGCATACCTTGTCCCCATATTTGTGACTTTCTAAGTCTTTCTCTATAATGCTGTGAATAAAATTGGTTTCTCCCATAGTTTTTTCCTCTTGTCTACTCGATAGTCAATATGTCTATAAATCCGGTTACTTCAAAGATTTCCATGATTGTTTCGTTCACGTGCTGAACAACCATCTTTCCCTGCTTTGCCATGGTCTTCTGGGCTGCAAGGATCACGCGAAGTCCTGCGGATGACAGATATTCAAGCTCTTCAAAATTGAGAGCCAAAAACTCGTTGTCCCCGATGGCCTCCTGCAATGCCTGCTCCAGCTGAGGCGCCGTTGTCGTATCCAGTCTTCCCGATACTTTGACTTCCAGTTGCTTGTCTTTGGCAGTCGTTTCGATTGTCATATTTGTTACCTCCGATTTTTTTCGATTTTTCGATTTTGTTCTGGTTTATTACATCATTTTTTTATACGAAAATTGATCAACCTTGATTAGCCTTGATTGGCCTTGATTAACCGAGGGTTAATTTTCTGTGGAAACCCTCTGGCGTTCAACAAGCTCGGCGAAAAATCCCTTCGCCTCAATAAGCTCATCGTAGGTTCCGTCTTCGATAATTTTTCCTCCGTCAAGGACGATGATGCGGTCGCACTGTCTTATTGTGGAAAGACGGTGGGCAACGACAATTCTCGTGCATTTCAGCTCAGCCAGCGCGTCAGAAACCTTCTTCTGCGTAATATTGTCAAGCGCACTGGTTGCCTCGTCGAAGATCAGTACCTTCGGCTTCGGCGCAATGGCACGGGCTATCATAACTCTCTGCTTCTGTCCGCCGGAGATACCGCCGGTTCCCTCAGAAATCATGGTATGCATACCCATAGGCATCGCTCTTATATCATCGGCGATTCCCGCAACCTCGGCTGCCTCCCACGCTTCATCCAGCGTAAGATGCGGAGCGGATATTACGATATTGGAATAGATATCGCCCTGGAAGAGCTTGCCGTCCTGGGTTACAACTCCGAGCTTTTTGCGGAGGGATTGCAGGTCAAGGTTTGAAATGTCCTTGCCGTCATAATAAACGGCACCCCTCTGAGGCTTTTCAAATCCCAGAAGCAAACGGATAAGCGTTGACTTGCCGCAGCCTGTTTTGCCGACGATCGCCACATACTGCCCTGCCTTGATCTTTAGCGACAGATTGCTGAAAATCGGCGGCTCGTTTTCTTTGTAGCGGAAGGAAGCACCGTTGATTTCGATGTTGCCCGAAATTCTATCTACCGGAGTAAGCACCTCTGCTACCTCCGGGGTAGCTTCCAAGATAGGCTTTGCCATCTCGACAACCGGTTTGATCTGGGCAAAGACGGTTGCAATCGCAACAAGCGACAAAAATGCGCCGGAAACCATTCCGTATGCGGCATTAAATGCATAATAATCGGCAACGGAAACTCCGCTCTTCACCGCCATATAGTACATTACGATCGTTCCTACCATGGAGATCGTCAGCGAAAATACGCTGTTGAGCTTGAGTACCAACGGTGGATTGTAAGTAAGCTGCGCACTGTGTGCAAAAAGGTTTCCCCATTTTGAGAACGCACGCTTTTCGGCACCGGACAGCTTGATCTTTTGGATACCAGCTATCAGCGAATAGCTGAGTCCGGAGTCCTTTGTGCCGAGCTCCATCTGACGCTTCGACACATTCATCTGAACGAAGGTGGTAAGCAGCGACAGAAGAACGGTCGCAAGTATGATAACCAGTGCCGGAGCAACCAGCGATGGTGCAAAGGCAAAGATCTGTGCGATATAAATCAGCGAGAAAACCGATGTAAGGCCCGTTGCTATCGTCGTGCCCATAATTATCTGGCAAAGGGAGCCGATATACGTCGATCTGCTGGTAAGTTCACCCGCGCTGTAATCCTTGAAAAAGCTCGTCGGCAGCGACAGGATTCTCATCATTGTCGCCGACTGAACGGCCGTAGATACCTTTGTTGTTATCCGCGCGTTGAGCAGCGAATTTACCACGCCGAAAAGCGTCGTGCTGACCGAAACGCAGATCGTAAATATAGCAATCGATACAAGCAGTCTTACACTGTTTGATTCTAATACAGTCGAAAAAAGGATCTGATTCAGCTTCGGCGTGATCAGCCCGATCAGCGAAATGATGAATGTCACTGCTATCACAAGGATGTCGTCGGAATAACTAAGGTTTCCGAAAGCGTATCTCATAAGCGCGGCAACTCCCAGCTTCTTGTTAGGAAGCGGATTGTAAAAGGCAGTCGCTTCAGGTTTGAAAAGTTCCTCGGTCTTTTCGTTTAGCTTTTTCTTTTGTCCGTCGGTATCGTAGAAGTAATATCCGCCGATTTTCCCGGGAAGAAGCGTCGCAACCCCGCCATCTTTTTTCTCGGCAAGCATAACGCCGATTGCATTTTTGTACCAGCCCTTGTCCAGCTTGACGGTTCTATGCATAATTCCGTATGGGCGAACCGCATAGTCGATCTGCCCTTCGAGGTCGGTAATTTTTTCCGGCATATCACAAGGGCGCTTTCCGAAATATCCCAGCACCTGATTTATGGCATCCAGGGAACGCAGACGCTCGTCTGCAACCGTGGCAGATATTCGCTTACCCGTAACCGAGCCGCTAATCTGCTCAAGGGCATCGGAAATGACGGCGTCATCATTTAATTTTCTTTCTTTTAGTTGTTCTCCAAATAAACTCATGACGCACCTCCCTAATCGCTTGTTACGAGCTTCGTATAAAGACCGCCTTTTGCGTAAAGCTCATCGTGAGTTCCCCGCTCAACGACCTTGCCGTGATCAAGGACGATGATCTCGTCGCAGTCGCGTATGGTCGAAAGACGGTGTGCTACAACGATAGTCGTAATTCCGCGATCTCTGATTGATTTTACGACATCGAATTCGGTTTTTGCATCCAGTGCGCTTGTTGCCTCGTCCATGATGATTATGGTAGGATCCTGGGCAAGGACTCTTGCGATTTCCAAACGCTGGCGCTGACCGCCGGACAAATCTCGTCCGCCTTCGATCAGCTTGCCCTGATATCCACCCTCACGATTCATAATGTCATCGTGAATTTGAGCATCACGGGCGGCAAGGATAACTTCAAAGTCTTCAATGGAGTCATCCCACATCTTTATGTTGTTTGAAATCGTATCGGCGAACAGAATGATATCCTGATCCACAACCGCAAGAGAACCGGTAAACACATTGCGCCCGATCTCCTGGGTGGTTTTTCCGTCAAACAGGATTTCTCCGCTCCAAGGCTGATACAATCCCGAAATTAGCTTTGAAAGGGTTGATTTGCCGCATCCTGAGGAGCCGACAAAAGCCACGCTCTTGCCCGGAGCCAGCTCCAGATTGAAATCCTCAATCAGCGGTGCTTCGAGCTTTGAATAACCGAATGTAACATTCCTCATGATGACATTTCCCGAAAGCTTCGCATCGCTTTGGTCCTCATCATCGTCTACAGCGTAAATGCTGTCCTCGGGATATGCCATAACGTCTTCGATACGCTCCATCTCGGTACGCATTTCCTGAATCGTCTGTCCCGCACTGATAAGGCTGAGAGCAGGAGATGTAAAGGAACCGAGGAAGCCCTGGAAGGCGGTTATCATACCAACGGTGAAATTGCCGGTCATAGCAAAATACACGCCGAACATCAGAACCGCGGTATTACACAGCAGCGAAACGATGGATGGAATGACTCCGAGATATTGGTTTATCTTCTCATATTTCACCTCGGCGGCATTTACATTTGCCTGATATCCTGCCCATCTCTGGAAGAATCCGTTTTCTGCGCCGCTGGCCTTTATGGTTTCGATCATTTCGATTCCGGCAACGGTTGCACCGGCAAGAAGACCACGGTCACGGGTCTGGACTCTGGTGATATTCACGCGCTTTTTCGATATGTATCTCGACACGATGAGGTTGACAAAGATCGACGCAACGCCGATCAGCGTCAGGAACAGGCTGTATCTAACCATTACCACAAGATAGAAAACCATCATCGCGGTATCCAGCAAAAGCGGAGCAAAGGTATTCACAAGGGTATTTGCGATTGATGCATTCGATGCCTGTCTGCTTGTAATATCCCCTGCCATTCTCTGTGAGAAGAATGTCATCGGCAGATGCAAAACATGCCAGAAGTAGGTCGCGTTGCCCACAGCGGCGAACTTGCCGTTGATTTTGAGGGTATAGACCGTCCGAAGCCACTCCACGACGATACGGACAAAGGTAAATGCCGACAAACCTACCAAAAATGGCACGAGCCATTCGGGATTCTGCCCCGTCAGCAGCCGGTCCATAAAGATACGGCTGAATGCCGGAGAGATGATTCCGAAAAGGGAGGCGATTACCCCCGTAAGCATGGTAAATGCAACCTGCGTTCCTGCGCCCTTTAACCTGTTTGCCGCAAATTCCAGCACGGATTTTTTCTTTCCGCCCGGCTCAAATTCCTCACTAGGTTCAAACATCATGCAAATGCCGGAGAATGAGCTGTCGAAAGTTTCCATAGAAACGGAATATGTGCCTTTTGCGGGGTCGTTTAGGACTGCCTTGTTTCCGCGGAATCCGTCAAGCACCACAAAGTGGTTGAAATTCCAGTGAATGATACATGGGAATTTTCCCTCTTTTTTCAGAGCCTCCGGTTCAAAACGATATCCCTTGGCGGTCAGTCCGTATGACCTTGCCGCACGAAGGATATTCTTCGCCTTGGAGCCGTCGCGGGAAACGCCGCAGTCCGAACGAATCTGTTCGAGCGGAACCCACTTCTCGTAGTATGCAAGCACCATTGTCAGGCAGGCTGCACCACATTCCAGGGCTTCCATCTGCATAACAACGGGGACTTTTGCAACGCCGCTCTCAAGCGGCTTTTTTATACGCTTTGTTTTTTCCATGTCACACCTCAATTAAGAATGAAAGACATGGGTGATATGCTTTCGATCACTATTTTCGCATTGTATGTACCGGCGGCAACCGACCCGTCCTGAGACTTTGCCGAGATTTCGTAAACCCAGTCCTTATTGGAAACTCCAGCCAGATACTTTGCTCGTTCGCTGTCTGCGAGAGCATCGCAGTCCTTTACCTGAACCGCATCCGCAGAAACAGAATCGATCGTGCAAGTCTTTTCGTCTATCTTCACTTCCTGACCGACTGCAACAGAGGAAATCTCATCTGAGCCTGCCATATAGCAAAGCACCTTGCTTCCGTCCGATATGGCAACGGCATCGACGGTCGTTTCAATTCTTCCCAAAGCGCCCCACACGCAAACTCCGATAAGGAGAACTATGATTGCGACAAGGGTCACCCAAATTCCGGGATTTGTCACTCTAATGTATTCGTTTAGTTGTTCGGGAGATGAAACCTTTTTTATGGCATTCTCGCGAAACAGTTCTTTTTTCACTGCTTTTTACCTCGCTCTCTTTTTATAATTATTTTTTTATCATAACATAAATGTTACCGCTTATCAAGCACGGCCCGTCAAAAACAAGCCCCAAAGCCGCGCATTTTGTCAAAATTCCAACATCTTTAGCTCTTAAACTGCTTTTTTATGCGCAGGATGTTTTGACCGTCTTTATATTCATAGGCAATCTCGTCCATGCTCTTTTTCACCATGTAGATACCAAGGCCCCCTATTTGCCGTTCCTCTGCCGACAAAGTTATGTCGGGGTCTTCCGTAGACAGAGGATCATAAGGCTTGCCGTGGTCAATAAAGGTAATTACCACGGAAAGAGGATCTTCCACGACTTCAACCCGCACGGTCGCCGGGCCCACATCCGGATTATATGCATAGCGTGCAATATTGCTAAACAGCTCGTCAATGGCAATATCGATCTGCATTTGAGCCTTTGCGGGGCAGTCATATTGTTCCAGCTGCTCATTGACAAAATCCGTCACAGTATCGATATTTTCAATAACTGCATTCAAAGATAGTTCTTTCATAGTCATACCCCCTTATCCCTTGATCTTTTTCTTAAATTCCAAGCAAAGCATCGTGATATCGTCGAATTGAGGCGCCTCGCCTACAAAAGCGTCTATATCTTCTTTTACCACCGGCAAAAGATCTGTCGGAGATAAATCTGCGTGGCGGCTTAGGACATTTCCAAGCCTGTCCATTCCGTATAATTGGTTGCCGGCATCCGTTGCTTCGGTAACACCGTCCGTATATTGGAATATCTTGTCGCCTTCGGAAAGAGTGATGCTTCCTGCCTTATAGCGCATTTCCTCCATGCCTGCAAGAACGAATCCCGCACGAATCTTATATGCTTCGTATCCATTTTCTCCCTTGCGGCAGATGAAAGGCTGCTCGTGTCCTGCATTTACGAAGGTAAACTCGCCGGTGACAAGGTCGAGAACCCCCTCAAATGCCGTGATAAACAGGCCCTCGCTATTCGCCTCGCAGAGCATCTCGTTTACGCGGCTGAATACTTCTCCCAAATCACGCCCCGGCAGAGTATGGTCTTTGATCAGCGTTTTGCCGATAACCATGAACAGGGCTGCCGGAACCCCTTTTCCTGAAACATCCGCTACGACGATGGCAAGATGGGTTTCGTCTACCATAAAGAAGTCATAGAAATCTCCGCCAACTTCTTTCGCCGGAGTCATAGAAGCAAATACTTCAAACTCCTCGCGCTCCGGAAAAGCAGGGAAGATGCAAGGGAGCATACTTGCCTGGATGTGCGCCGCAATATCAAGCTCCGCACCGATACGCTCCTTCTCCGCCGTGACGCGGGAGAGATTCTCAATGTAATTTTCCAGCTCCTTAAGCATGAAATTAAAGGAATTTCCCAGGTCTTCAATCTCGTCGCCGGTCTTGATCTCGATGTGCTGATTCTCAAATTCTCCGGAATCGGTGATTTCCTTTGTGAATGCGGCGAGCCTGCCAATCGGCTTGGTAACGACCTTTCGCACAAAGAGCATATATGCCAAAATGGCAATCAGTATAATCGCCAGAGATATGGCAAGCATGGTAAACAGGAAGCTGTTCAAGTGCTCCCGCACCTTTGTCATATCCAAAATATATTGAATCTCCGCAATCGGGTTCCCATCCCCGTCGAAAACAGGAGAAACAGATGTATAATTATAGCCATAACTGTTGTCTGTGATCAGAGGTGCTTCCAAATCCTTGCCAGCTGAATAATACTCCCATGCGGTCTTGTAGTTCTGCAAATCTTTCTCGTCGCCGGCTGCGTCCACATAGAGGATGTCGCTGCCATAGGCAATTTGGCTTGCAGGATCATCCCCCAGCTCCGGCACGCAGACATCTATGTAGAAGGTAACGCTATCCTCGTCCGGCACCGTCAGGGACAGATATGTGATGTCCCCGTCTTTTTTCTGGGTTTCCAGCATCTTGACCACCTTTGCGTAAGCCTCGCTCCGGTCGCCGTTTTCGGAAAGAATCGTCCTCACATCTTCAGGATTCAGCATATCCGCAATACTGCGGCTGCCATTCAAAACTTTGGAGGCATACATATCCTCTAAATAGGTCTTTGAATTTTCATAGCTAAAAAAGCTGATGGCAACAGTAAGCACCACCCCCAATATCGCAAGGGAAAAAATAAATTTTGGCAGCAGTTTCAGTTTCATCGCATATCCTCCAATTCTTTGTAGTAAACCTGCGCGTCACATTCGCAACGGCCGCTGCAATATGGACATTCCAAATCTTCAACATCGTACCAGACCCGGTGAGCGTCTGTCAAATATCGAAATCCGCAGGAAAGCATCGTCCTTCTCATCGGAACCTCATCGCCATGCTTCCAGCATATTCCGACTGCGACGTTCGCCCCAAGAGAAGCAAGCTGCGCGAGAGAGAATTGAATGAGCTTGATGGAAAGCCCATTGCTTCTAAAGGGCTCCGCCACACCGATTGACCGCAGATTTCCGATTTTTTCATCATTTCCGTCACAAAGCCTGCTAAGCTGAGCTTCTTCCAGCTTTGAAATGCTTGCCAGTTCTTCTCGGTTCATCATTATGAAGTACATATATCCCACAAGCTCATCTTCATCTGAAAACAGAAGATAAAAGAAATGTGCAGGATCCCGTAGAACGGAAGCCAAATAGTCCGCCGTATATAGATTTTTTCCGACGCAGCGGTCGCACATTTCGGCAGCCTCCGTTACATATCCTTCCGACAAACGCTGAAGCCTTAACTTTTTAACGAGCCCATTTTCTGTGGGGCAATCAATGTAATAATCCATTTTACTCTCCCGTACAAGTAATTAAGCTGACTCCGATGGCAAACAGGCTATCCTCTGACAAAATATTCTTGCGCAGCGCCTCGTAATTATGCGCCAGCCAATCTTCGCAGCGGACATAGTCCAAATTCGCCGGATTTTCTTTTCGCAGCAATTTTATATCCTCCCCCAGATAAGAACAGAAGATGTCGAACATATCCTGCTTCTTTTGAATCTCCGAGGCAGAAGCCTCGAGCCTCTCACGCTCCAAGGCTATATCTTTGTATCCTGATTTTGATAATAATTCCGGCAGCTTTGCACCGCACATACGATCCCCTGCATAAGGATCAAGGCGCAAATGCTCTTTGAACTCCGAGAAGAGATCGCACTTATCCGGCAGAACCCGGCTTTCTTCATCATTTACATCAAATATCATCAAAACGCCTCCCCGGGCGAGCAAGGGTCGCAGCTGCGCCAAAAGCGCAGAGCAGTCCCTAAGATGCATAAGCACAAAGGAAATATGAATCACATCGAAGGCGGGAATATTTTCCTCTGCCATGATCTGCCGTATGAGGGGCGCGAAATTTTCATCCTCCACATCGCAAGTAAAGAAGGAAAACCTGCTATCCTTGCAATTTGCCTTGGCTTTTTCTGTCAGCTCGGAATTACATTCCAGTCCGATTACCTTTTCCGTGTGGATATTGGTAAAGCGTTTTGCGGTCTTTCGCCCGTCATTGGAACCGATATCCAGGACAAACCGGCGAGGCGATGCAAATACTTTTTGGTAAACAGGCTGCTCATAGGACAAAAAAAGCTCCTCTTGAACGCTCAAACGCTGGATTTCCTGTTCTTGCTGATAAACGGCAATCTCTTTCATATACAAACCTCTCTAAATAATAAGATACAAATAATTAAAAATCAGTTTCCGCTGATAATCACAAACCTTGGTGCGTTTGCGTATTACCTGCAAAACGCCGTTGTCAATTTCGTCCCCATCCGAGGCAAAGGGATCGTATGCCTTTACATCATCTCTGATTCGCAGGGTGTAAGAGCCATCTCCCTCCAGGAGCTTGATATCTATGTAGTGGCGCCCCTCGCCATCCTCCATGCCGAACTTGATAATATTCAGAAGTATCTCCTCGGCGATGAAGTTCATGAAAAATGCCTGTTTGGGAAGAATCTCCCACTCCTCGCACAGAAGCTCAATATCGGCAGAAATATCGCCAACGCTCTCGGTGGAAATAGAATAATATTTCTCAAATACCCGCCCGGTGGGGGAATAATGAGAAGTCACATACTTTTTCGAGGAATAAATCATAAGCACCGCTATCGCCATCGCAAAGCAGAATGCCTCGCAGGCAATATGCGCCATTGCAAGTCCCGCAATATGGAAATGCGGAATAAGTATAATTCCAAATAACAAAATTACCGCGAAGTTTCGTAGAATACTCATAATTCCCGCAAGGTGAGCACGACCGATGGTCTGCCAAAATGCGGTAAAGAGCATATTGAAACCCGTAAAGAGAAAGCTGATTGCAAACCAGCGAAGCGCAGGTACTGCAACAGCAAGGGAAGCTGCATCTATGCCAAAAAAAGCCAGCATCGGCGCAGGAAAAAGCATAGTAATCCCGCAAAATACCAGGCTGACCACTGCCGTAAATTTGATGCCCAGGCGATAAACCGACATAATGCTCCCGGTGTCCTGTTCCCCTACAAAAATGGAAACCACAGGTGCAAAGGCATTCGCAGCCCCATCGAAGAAGGCGGTGGGGATTGTGCTGATTGTGTACAGCACCCCGTATATCGCCGCATATATGACCCCGTTTGTGGCATCGCTTAGCAACATCTTGTTGAATATCAGCATAATCAGAGCCTGGAAAATATATGCAGAGCCGACCCCGAAGCCGTTTTGTATAAATTGGCTCAAATCCGTAAGCTTTGGAAGGATAAGCCTTAACTTGAGTATGGAGAGCTTGCGTCCAAAGTGGGTCAAAAGCAGCAAAACGCCGAGAACCTCCGCAATACATAAGGATAGAGAAGCTCCCTGAACGCCCCAATCAAAATATCCCATCAGCAGGATATCCAGAATCAGATTTACGCTTATCACAAGCCCCGATGCGATAGCCGCAAGCCTGGAGTTTCCGTCAGTCCTAACGGACATGGACAGAATTTGATACAGCACAAAAAAAGGCGATGAAATAAATACTGGCATTAGATAATCCTTCGCCTGTGAAAACAGCGCATCTCTTGCGCCCAAAAAAACGACTATATCATTTTGAAATATCAACGATACCACAAAAAAGAACAAGCCAAAGAAAAGCCCCAAAAAAAGCTGCTTACCCATTTGCCGGTTGGCAGCTTCTTTGTCCGCCGCACCGAGGGAGCGGCCGATAAGGACATTTGCTCCCACAGCTAAGGTAACGCCGAAAAATGCATATAGCATATAAACCGGCGTTGCAATGCCTGCAATGGCAAGTCCGGTGCTTCCGATAAAGCGTCCTATCAGAGCGGCATCTATAATTGTGCAGAGGGTAACGCTCATTGACGAAACGATCCCCCAAAGAAGATAATTTTGGTAGGCGGTTTCCGCGAATTTCTTTTCCATAGGTATACAATTCCCATTTTACAAATTTGGCAGGGCTAAAGCCTTGCAATATAGAGTCTTGCAATATATTATATCAGTTTCTCTATTTTTGCAAGAGCTTTTCGCCTTCAAAACAGGCTGTATGGGCCTTTCGTATTCAAAACAGCCTTTTATACGTTAATAACCGACAAATTCTCCCAGCCGTCCAGTATCTTTACGATTTTCTCATAATATCCGTTCTCGTAGAAGTAGCACTTGGACGGGTCTACTGCCATTTTGTCCCCCGAAAGTGCAAGGGCAATGGCTCTGCATCCGCCGCAGCAATATTCAAAATATTTGCATTTGCCGCATTTGGTATTTACTTCTCTCAGCTTGCCTACCGTTGTGCAGACCTCGTCTATGTATCTTCCGCCGGAAATAAGCTCTTTCAGGCTGCCTGTTTTGAGATTTCCCAAAATGTCGCCGTGCTGCTCATAGTAGCCCGACATCTGATGACAAGGGAAAACATTTCCGTTTGCCGCCACCGCAATCATGCCGCGGTTTCCCTTGCATACCGGCGAATTTGCACAGTACTTGCCCTCCGGGAATCCCACCGCCGACAGCTCAAAGCTCTTGTCTTTTGGAACCATCGTGCCGAGCTGCCAGGTCGCCAGCTCCATTTTGTGCTCTTCCCGGGAATATTCGCCCCAAAGCTCAAGCATGGAATCCAGGTACTCCTTGAAGGTCAAGGTCGCCCCGTTTGCGTTCTGTTCCCAGCGCGGTGCCTCGGTGGTTCTGATTATGCGGGTTTCCCTTACGCCCATTTCGTCCAGCATCTGCATGGTTTCTAGCATCACGCCCACATTTTTTCGGTGAACATTTGTCTGAACCTTAACCGGAAAGCCGTTTTCGACGCATAATTTGATTGCCCGCAAGGTGTCCTCTTCCGCGCCCTTTCTGTTTCTCATCCAGTCGTGCCAGCCGATGCCGTCAAAGGAGATTTTCATAAGTGGCACGCAGCCGATACTCCTCATTCGGTCAAGAGCCTCCTGATTGATGAAGTGTCCGTTTGTGTTGATCTCATCCACATACATATCGCGGTTATAAATGCCTTCGAGAATCTCAAAGAAATTCTTATGCAGCATAGGCTCTCCACCGGTTATGGTAAATCCGTTTATGCCGCAATCTCTTGCCTGATCAAGAAGGCTTTGCGCCTCTTCAAGCGTCCATTCGCTTTGAAGGGGTGCGTTGTCTGCCGCGTTGAAACAGTGCAGACAGTTATAATTGCATTTTCCCGTAATCATCCAGTTCATAGCGGGGAAATATCGGTTGTCGTAGGTCTTGTCCTGCCAGTCATCAAGGCTGTATTCTCCCTTTTTGCAAGGTATCGCAAATCCCGAGCCTATAAGACCTTTCAAACGGTCGGACTCTTCTATGTCATGCTCGCCGTCGCATAGCTTCAGCAGTTCGTATTCTTCTTTTTTGAGCCGATGCGCGTACCTGCTCCCCTTCACATAAAAAGCGTAAGGAGAACGCACCCATGAGCGCAGGGCTATATTTTTATTTAATATGCAATACATTTAAACTCCAATTTCTTATTCTTAGATTTTCTGCCGCATAGGAATTTCTCCTTATGGGACTTGTAATTGTCAAAAGTCAGTTGAATTTCCTCATCGGACACTTGCAGAGTAGCACCCCGACATCTTTACTGTACCTGCAAGATCTGCAATATCCGTCCCCGTCATCTTTCTTCCATGTATTTTCATTTTGATAGTATTCGCAGCTGTTTAATACGGTAATTATCGGCGAACCGTCATCCTCGTAGAGTGTTCCGCACTTTCTGCCGCCTGCGACCTGATCGAGCTCGTCGTCTGCAAGTTCGCCGGTCTTATTCTCCTTGGAATCGAGGAATGCCTTGAGCTCGTCCTCGGAAAGCTCGCCGGCTTTGTTCAGCGAATCAAAGCAAGCCTTTACGCTTTCTGCGGTCAGTTCCACGCCGTTTTCCTTTGCAAGGGCAGCGAGCTCTTCGGCGGTTTTTGCCTGTTTTGCTTTTTCAAGCAGCTCGGGGGTAAGTTTGTTTTCCATAATAAGTTCTCCTTCTAAAAATAGCTACTAAAACAGGGATTTTCTTTCCCCTATCTTCGCATTATTGTCTCTCGGGAGCCGTGCAATATTCGATATCATCATCCCACCCCAAATACCAGCAATGGTAGCAGGTGCCTCCACGGGGAGTTCTTTTTCCGTTATTTTCGTTCGCCCAATATTCGCAGGTGCTATTGCGGTTAACGATCGGATGACCGTAATGTCTAGGAGTGCCGCAGCCGCCGGCTACGCAGTCCAGCTCGT
Organism: Absicoccus sp.; assembly: GCA_963647945.1. GTDB lineage: Bacteria > Bacillota > Clostridia > Peptostreptococcales > Anaerovoracaceae > CAG-238. The sequence goes on from CAVJCN010000008.1 coordinate 14,306, forward strand.
CGTCGGAAAGCTCGCCGGATTTTGGATTGAGCTGTGCAAAATATGTATTTGCTTCTTCTGCGGTCAGTTCCACACCGTTTTCCTTTGCAAGGGCAGCGAGCTCTTCGGCGGTTTTTGCCTGTTTTGCTTTTTCAAGCAGCTCGGGGGTAAGTTTGTTTTCCATGATAAAATCTCCTTCTTCTAATCGTGATTTTCCGGCGCATGATGCCGCATAGGGATTTCTCCTTATGCGGCGCGGCACTCGCATGAGTTAGTTGTATACTCTTTCCGGGCAGCCACAGTATCTGAGACCCAGTGATCCAAAAGTGCCGAGAACATGTTTACATTCGTCGCATCTTCCGTCATCGGGGCGTCTCTCACCGGTATTTTTATCTGTGTAGAATTCGCAACAGTTAAACGGTGCAACTTCCGGCTGACCGTAGCGGTTGTAGCTCGTTCCGCATCTTTTGCCGCCTGCGACCTGATCGAGCTCGTCGTCGGCAAGTTCGCCGTCTTTGTGCAGCTGATCAAAATAAGCCTTTGCGCTTTCTGCGGTCAGCTCCACGCCGTTTTCCTTTGCCAGAGCGATCAGCTCCTCTGTGTTTTTTGCCTGTTTTGCTTTTGCAAGCAGCTGCGGTGTAAGTGTGTTTTTCAAGGTAAATTCTCCTTCTTCTAATCGTGATTTTCCGGCGCATGATGCCGCATAGGGATTTCTCCTTATGCGGCGCGGCACTCGCATGAGTTAGTTGTATACTCTTTCCGGGCAGCCACAGTATCTGAGACCCAGTGATCCAAAAGTGCCGAGAACATGTTTACATTCATCGCATCTTCCATCATTGGGGCGTCTCTCCCCGGGATCTTTCTTTAGGATTCTGTTGTCTGCGGCTGCATCATCTCCTGGGACTTCTTCATCAGCTCTTCCATATCCTCAGGTGTCAACGGCTGGTTAAATGGCACTGGGGTACCGCATTGATTTGCGCCGCCTGCTACGCTGTCCAGCTCGTCGTCGGCAAGTTCGCCGGCCTTGTGAAGCGAATCAAAATAAGCCTTTGCGCTTTCTGCGGTCAGCTCCACGCCGTTTTCCTTTGCCAGAGCGATCAGCTCCTCTGTGTTTTTTGCCTGTTTTGCTTTTGCAAGCAGTTCCGGTGTAAGTGTGTTTTTCATAGTAAATTCTCCTTTTAAAATTTTAAAATATTTATCATAGTAGGGATTTTATTCCCCCTATTTCCGCGTTATTGTTACGAATCAGTTGTAGCGTCTTTTTGGATTTTTGCAAAGCTCCAGCAGTCCGTCTTTGCTGTGGTGCGCGCAATCTATGCAATATCCGCCGGACTTTTTTTCATGTGTTTTGTGATCCTCAAAGAGATCGCAGCTGTTGAGGATTGAAACAACCGGCCAGCCGTCGTGATAGGTTGTTCCGCATTTTTCGCCGCCAGCTACATCGTCAAGCTCGTCGTCGGAAAGCTCGCCGGTCTTGGGGTTGAGCATTGCAAAATATGCCTTTGCTTCTTCTGCGGTCAGCTCCTGCCCGTTTTCCTTTGCAAGGGCGGCAAGCTCCTCGGGAGTTTTCGCCTGCTTTGCCTTTTCAAGCAGCTCTTCTGTGAGTTTGTTTTCCATATCAAATTCTCCTTGTCTTCATAAAATCAGTTGCTATATGACAACATATTTTAAGAGAGAAACCTCACTCTATACGGTTCCCGTTCCACTAGAGGCAGCAGAACAGTTACACTCCACGGTATCATTGGAAAATGGTATGCCATGCATGCAGTTGCAACAATTTGAGGGGAGGCCGCGGCTTGGGTCTTGCATCCTGCTTACATCGCAAACGAAATGCTCGCAGCAATAGTCCAAATTATGAACCCTTTCCGGATCGCCTCCTCCGCATCCGCCGCCGGCTACATTGTCGAGTTCTTCGTCGGAAAGCTCGCCGCTTTTGGGGCTTAGCTTTTCAAAATATTCCTTTGCTTCCTCTGCGGTCAGTTCTGTGTTGTTTTCTTTTGCAAGAGCAATCAGCTCCTCTGGAGTTTTTGCCTGCTTTGCTTTTTCAACCAGTTCTGGGGTAAGTTTGTTTTCCATTGTAAAATCTCCTTATCTTAATAAATCAGTTGTTGTATCTCGCGGGGCAGTTGCAAAGGAAACATCCGCCATCTGGGACAAATCCGTATCTACAGTCCTTGCAATATCCGTCATTGGGACGTGCTTCCCATTCTCCTGGACGTGTAAAGTACTCGCAGGTGTTCAAAGCTGTAATAACTGGTTTTCCGTGATCGTAGATGGTTCCGCATTTTCTGCCGCCTGCCACGCTTTCAAGCTCGTCGTCGGCAAGTTCCCCGGTCTTGGGGTTGAGCTGTGCAAAATAGGTATTTGCTTCTTCCGGGGTCAATTCGATGCCGTTTTCCTTTGCCAGGGCGGCAAGCTCTTTCGGAGTTTTTGCCTGTTTTGCTTTTTCAAGCAGTTCCGGTGTAAGTTTGTTTTCCATTGTAATCTCCTTATTTTTTTAAATTTTGAATCAGTATGTGCAATAATAACAACCATTTTCATTGAGAAAATATTTGCA
>CAVJCN010000009.1:0-16718 GCA_963647945.1 Absicoccus sp.
GCGCATGGAAGTAAGCGGCGCATATCCGATGTCATACCAGGGCATTTATGTTGATGTTACAGACTTGCTTGAATTTCGTAAGAAAATCAACGCGGAGAGAAATGTAAAGCTCACCGTAAACGACTATATCGTAAAGGCAGCGAGCATCTCACTCCAGAGAGTTCCTATCATGAACTCGGCATTTAACGAGGACATGACGGAGATTCAGCTGTACAAGTCCTGCAATATCAGCGTTATGACAGCTTCCGAAAAGGGATTGGTAGCTCCTGTTCTTAAAGAAACCCAGGATAAGAGCATTTTCCAGCTTTCGGAGGAAATGAAAGTCCTTATAGAAAAGGCAAATCAGGGAAAACTGACTATGGAAGACTATTCGGACGGAACATTCGGCATCACAAATATCGGAAAGCTCAACTCCTTTGACTCCGTTCCCCTTCCGATGCCACCGGAGCCTGCCATCATGACGGCTTGTACGGCAAAGAAGATGCCTGTTGTTTTGGATGACGGCAAGGATACCATCGCGGTTCGCATGATGATGAAGCTCGTTATCGGCGGCGACCACCGCATTCTTCAGGGCGTTCCTTTGGCACAGTTTATCAACAGCATGAAAGAATTACTCGAAAGTCCTGAGCAGTTGATTGCCGAATAGACAGATTTTATGATTTTACGAAGGCTCTCGAAACCGGTGTTTTGGGAGTCTTTTTTCTTGGAGGGTAAGATGAAATTATATGTATTGGATTTAGGCCGGATCGTAATGGAAAACGACAATCCGGTGACAAAAGACGAAGTGACGGAAACGAAGAAACCGGAAATTCCGATTCATGCGTTCCTGATAGATTCTCCGGCAGGTTACATACTCTTCGATACGGGATGTGACCCTATGGGGATGAAAGGCGCATGGCAAAAGGAAATGTGCACGAACCCGTTTATTTATGACGATGATCAGACGCTGGAAGCCCAGCTCGGAAAGGTGGGTGTTAAGCCGGAAGAGGTGAAATATGTGGTGCTTTCCCATTTGCATACCGACCATGCCGGCGGAGTACATCTCCTGCCCAATGCGGAGGTTTTCGTAAACAAAAAAGAGCTTGATGCGGTATACGAGGGACATCGCAACGGTACGATAGATATTTTCCACCAGAAATCCGACTTCGACAACTGGAATAAGGCGAATGTCAACTGGAAGCCGGTAGAGGGCGATGTCACCCACTTCCTCTGTGATGAGCTTGACCTTTTAGATCTTGGCACGGGACATTCCTTCGGAATGCTTGCTTTGGCGGTGCATTTAAGCAGCAGATGCTTTATGCTGGTGGCAGACGCGGCGTATTCCGCCCTGCACTACGGCCCTCCTGCCCAGATGGCAGGTATTTGTTGCGATGAAAAGGGGTATTTTGCGGCGCTGGAAAAAATCAGAGCCTATGCTACCAAACATGATGCAACGGTGCTGTTCGGACACGATATGCAGCAGTACAAGAGCCTTAAAAAAAGTTATAAGTAAACGTTATATTTTCATATGAGGTTTTTGAATTAGAATTAATAGTTGCCTTTTGTTATAATAATGTCATAGATAGGCGGGAGAGGTGCCTGCCTATCAAAGTGCACTTATTAAACAAGTTTTATTTTAAGAGGAAGGATTGGTATTTTCATGGGCAGATATGATGAAGTAAAGATTTCTGTTGAAGAAAAGACAGGCACGCTGTTCGCAATAATTGCAGGTATTTTCCTGGCAGTTGCCAGCGTTGTTATGTTCACCAATATGGTAACAAGAACTGCTGCGGACTACAATATCAGAATTGTGTACGAGCTGTGCCAGCTGTGCGGCGCAGGCGTAGCTTCGCTTGCTATCCCGTATGCGACAATTAAGAGCGCGCATACCGAAATGGACATTATTACAGGTCACATGCACGAACGCACCAAGAATTTGCTTGGGGGCATATCCGGAATTATTACATTGGTAATTATGGTTTATGCCGATGCAATGTTGGTTGACTATGCGATTCAGAGAACGCTTATTTTGGAGTCAACTACCACAAACCACCTGCCGATGTGGATTTTCAGATGGCTTTATGCCTTCGGAATGATCGTGACACTTTTGGCCGCAGGTGTTGAAATGATTGACTGCTTCAGAATCGTTGCAGGCAAAAAAGTTTATCACAATCGTGAAGAGTACACCGCTGAGTTAGAGGCGGCAAAAATAGAAGGAGGAAAATAACATATGAGCAGTATCTCAATTGGTATCCTTAGTATTGTAGTATTTTTCGCTCTTTCACTCATGGGTGTAAAAATATGTTATGCAATGCTGGGAAGCGGCATTTTAGGCTTAATTATGCTGAGTGGCGTAAAGGGCGCGGCATCCGTAACAGCGACTGCGCTGTTCTCGATGATTTCCAGTTACGATTATTGCGTACTGCCGATGTTCATCCTGATGGCTACGATTATTACGGAAACGGGAATGGGTACTTCCCTTTATTCATCCTGTCGTACATGGCTTGGCCACTTGCCGGGAGGCCTTTGTATCGCTACGATTATTGCTTGTGCGGTTTTCGCGGCTGTTACAGCGTTCCCTTGGGCTTCAATCATGGCGGTTGGCGCAATCGCATTGCCGGAAATGGCTCGTTATAACTATGATAAGAAAATGTCTTTGGGCGCGATTGCCGCAGGTTCCGAACTTGGCGACCTGATTCCGCCTTCATCGATGTTCATAATATATGGTATGATGACAAGTACATCTATCGGCAGCTTGCTTATGGCAGGTATTATGCCGGGAATCATGATGGCATTGCTGTATTGTATCGTTATCTTTATCTGGTGTAAGAGAAAGCCGAATGCAGGCCCGAGAGGCCCGAAAACCACTGCAAGAGAAAAGCTCCTTGCACTCAAGGATGTTTGGGCAATTATCGTTGTAATCGCTTTCGTTATGGGCGGTATCATCGCCGGCCTTTGCACACCGACAGAAGCAGGCGCTTTGGGCGTAGTTCTTTCGTTCCTTATCGCTGTAGTGCAGAAAAAGATAAACAAGACGGTCATCAAGAACATCTTCCTCTCCGGCGGATCGATGATCGGTATGATTTACATGGTTATCTCCTGTGCAATGCTGATGAAACAAATGCTTGCACTGTCCGGAATCACATTTGCTATCTCTGACTTCGTTCTGGGACTGCACATGCCGAACATGCTGCTGATGGTATTCATCCTATTAATCTACATCATCCTGGGTATGTTCTTCGATGCAACATCGATGATTCTTCTGACCGTTGGTATTTTCCTTCCGATCGTTCAGGGCTGTGGATTCTCGGCACTGTGGTTCGGTGTTATCATGGTTCGTATGGGCGACATCGGCGGACTTACACCTCCGATGGGCATGACTGCATTCTTCTTGAAGGGACTTGCAAAAGAACCTCTTGCAGATGTATTCAAAGGCGTTACTCCGTTCCTTATCGCAGACTTTGTGGGACTGGCTATATTGTTGTTCTTCCCGCAGATCACGGAATGGATTCCGTCCCTGCTCGGATATGCTATTACATAGAGAGAATAGGTATAAATGTATACAAATGGGGTGACACCCATTTAGAAAGACATTATGAAGCCTGGGTAGTCACGCGCTGCCCGGGCTTTTTTGATGGGATTTACAAGAACGCAGGGCGCATAAAGGGCGCATAATTTTTAGAATAAATTTTAGAATAAAGAGGTTAAGCTATGAAAAAGACAGGAATTTTAAACGCAGAATTGATGGGAGAACTCACCAAAATTCGTCACAAGGACAAGCTGGTTATATGCGACGCGGGATTCCCTATTCCTAAGGGCTCCACGGTGGTGGATGTTTCTCTGGTTGCCGGAATCCCGACTATGGTTCAGGTACTTAAGGCTGTCCTGAATGAAATCATCGTCGAGGATTTTACAATATTTGATAAAATGAAAGAGGCGAACAGAGAATACTATGATTTTGTAACGGAAATTTTTAAGGCACAGGCACACTTTGAGGCGGATATGGACGGATTTATCGCAAAGGCACAGGACGCGAAACTGTTTATAAGAACCGGCGAACTTAAGCCATGCTCGAATATCATGCTGACCTCCGCCAGCGGAGTTAAGGAAAGATGCGATGTGTTCGACATCAGCTTCGATGAGATATAAGCGATATAGATGAGATATAGGAATCGGCGCGACTATTCCATAAAGTTATACAAAAATAAAACCTTAATCAATTTGTGTTAAAGGCGAAAATTTGATATTATTTTTTGTGAAAGAAATAACTTGCCTATGAAATTTCGGTGAAATTCGGGTGATATTTCTGAAAAATGTTAGACGGAGGATGAATGACACATGAGTATTGCGAAGAAACCAAAGATTGATCTCTTGTTTCAGGTAGGCGTTGTTACCGATGATTTAGAAAAGCTCCTTGCAAACTGGAAAAGGCTTTTTGACTTCGATACGGACAGCATTAAGATCAGTACCACAAAAGATGCTTTTGACAGCGGAGAGTGGCAGGGGCATAATTACAACGAGAAACCTTGTGTCTTTTTCAATAAATTTGCCCGTTTTGATCTGGGCGGAATCGATTTTGAGATTATTGAGCCCATGGACAAGTCGGCAAGCGGCCCATTCGCCGAATTTCTGCGGGAAAACGGCGGTACGGGGCTGCATCACATCGGTGTAAAGGTTTCCGAAATGGAGGCACTGGCTGCAAAGATGAAGGAACTGGGTGTTCCGGTGCTTAACCACGCGGAAATGGGGCCGGTACTTTCCAACGGCCAGAGAAAAGGCTGCGTATTCTATGATTTGAGGCCGCAGCTGGGGCTGATCATGGAGTGCGGCAGCGTAGTTGTAGGGCCAAGAGCCGGCGAGGCGGCTGCCAATAACCCACCTGAGTGCATTCCGCCGAAGAAGAACGACTTGCTGTTTGGATTTGAAAGAGATATGACAAGACCTGCGATAGATATGATTTTCCAGGTAAGCGTATGCGTTAGGGACTCCCTGAAAACTCTGGAAATGTGGAAAGAAATATTTGACTTTGATGAAAGCTCTATCGTAGTAAAATCAACGAAAAAGGCCTTTGAGTTTGACGATTGGGACGGATTAAACTATAACGAGAAAAAATGCGGATTTTTCCACCAGTATATAAGATTCAACATAGGAAACTTCGATATGGAAATCATAGAGCCATTTGACAAGAATCCGGGGAACCCTTATTCGGACTTTTTGCTTAAGCATGGAAACGGACTCAACCATTTAGGCGTGAAAATCGGCAATCTGCCTGCCCTCATGGAAGAAATGAAGGAAATAGGAAAGCCGAGATTGAATTATGCGGAGATGGGGCCGGTGCTTGCAGACGGCACGAGAAAATCCTGCGTATTCTATGATTTGAACGAGGAGCTGGGCGCAACATTGGAATGTGGCAGCGTGGTCGTAGGGCCTCTGGCCGATGACCCGAGGGCGGGAAATCCCGAGGACTTTATCAGCGACTAAAATTTATTAAAAATCATTGAAAGCATTGAAATCACAAGACTTTGGTCGTCCCCTGCTTTCCGGAATATGCAATAAGGCATTTAGCGGAAGGCGGGAAAACATATAACTTAACCGAAAGGAGAAAAAAGATGAAAAAGGTATTATCATTATTATTGATTATCGTTGTCGCATTTTCATTTACTGCCTGCGGCGGCTCCAGCAGCACATCGGCAGATGATGACCAGACATGGGAACTGAAGGTTCACATCGAAGGAAGCGAACCGCTCCGTCAAAGCCAGGGATGGTTAAAATGGGCTGACATGATTACCGAAAAGACCGACGGCAGGGTAACATTCAAGTTCTATTGGGACAACACTTTGCTTGATGCAAGCTCTGAATACAGCCAGCTGACAGCAGGCATCGCAGACATCGCAGACATGCACAAATATGCTTCGGATGGTTTCAAAATTTATGAAAAATGGAAGGGCTTGACCCTGGGTACTCCGGTGGCGGCACAGGCTGAAATGGGCAAGACCCTTTATAATGACTTCCCTGAATTGCAGGAAGAAATGTCCGGCGTTCACATTTTGGCACATGCCTTTGACGGCGGCGCATATCAGATCTTGACCGTAAACAAAAAGGTTGAAAGCGTTGATGATATGAAGGGACTGGTTATTTGGTGCGAAGCAGACTTTAACGATTTCTTCAAGGCATTGGGCGCAACGCCTATCAACACACCTTGGTCGGAAGTATATTCATCGCTGCAAAAGAACATGTACGATGGACTTTTCATCGCGGCGGAAACTCTTAAACTCGCAAACTTCGCAGAGGTTTGTCAGTATGCTACCATGGTAGACCTTAACTACTTGGCGGCACCAGGACATCTTATGAATCTGGATACATGGAACAGCTTCCCGGACGACATCAAAGCAGTTTTCAATGATCCTGAGGTAGTTGGCTATATCGAGGACTACATGGCGACAAGCGGCCAGGAATCCGATGCTACCAGCGTTGAATGGGCAAAGGAAACTATGGGAACTGAAATCATAGAATTGTCCGACGAAACAAAGCAAGAATTTATCGATGTATTGAACGAGTCAAAGAAGAGCATGGCTGAGGCATGGGACAAGGAAGGCCTCCCGGGAACAGAAATCCTCAACGAGATTATTGAACTCAGCGCACAATATGAATAAAGAGCAAACAAGCATTTTTTAAGTTGATTTTTTATATCAACAGAAAGGAAACATTATGAGCAAAAAGATTTTAGCCTTATTGATGGTATTCGTAATGATATTTACCCTCGGCGCCTGCGGCGGTTCCGATGATACCGCCTCTGACGCAGACAAGACGGTTGAATGGAAGGCTTCCATGTCAAATGACGAAGCGAACTTCATGTCCGTAGCTTGGAAAAACTGGGGTGATAAAGTTGAAGAGGTAACAGACGGAAGAGTAAAGATCAAATGGTATTGGTCAAACACTCTTATCGATTCCAACGATGGTTGGGCAAACCTTCTTTCCGGTATCGCAGATGTAGCCGATGTACACCGCTATGCTAACAACGGATTCATCTTCTCCGAAAAGTGGAAGAGCTTAACTTCCGGTGTTCCTACAGACGCAGTTGTTGAATTTTCATACAAGCTCTGGGATGAGTTCCCGGAAGTAAGGGACGAGTACAAGGATGTTCAGGTACTTGCCCAGGGCTATAACGGGGGAACAGTTTATGACATTCTTACGGTTAAAAAGCCGGTTGAAACCGTTGCAGACCTTAAGGGTATGACTATTTGGTGCGAAGCAGACTGGAATGACTTCTTGACAGAGTGTGGTGCAACCCCTGTCAATACGCCGTGGGCTGAAGTATATTCGTCACTTCAAAAAAATATGTACGATGGCCTTATGATTGCTTCGGAAACAATGCAGTCCTGCATGTTTGCCGAAGTCTGCAAATATGTTACCGAAATCAATGTAGCATATCTTATGGGCCCTGGAGAACTTTGCAACAAGGATTCATGGAATGAAATCTCCGCAGAGGATCAGGAAGCAATCTTAGGATTGGCAAGCATGGTAGAAGAAGAGCAGAGAGAAGCATTTATCGAATCCTGCGAATCTGCAAAGAAGTTTGCCACCGAGAACTACGGTGCAACTTATATCACACCGACCGAGGAAGCACAGGCAGAGTTTGACGAATGTCTGTACAACGCAAACCTCAAGGCTGCGAAGGAACTTGACGAACAGGGATTCCCGGCAACGGAAGTTGTTAAAAAGCTGGCTGAGTGGACAGAAGAATGGAATGCAACTCACTAGTTTTTAAATAGAGAAACAGACAAAAAGAGGAGAACAAAATGAAAAAGATTATCGCAGTATTATTGTCATTGGTGCTTGTATTTTCAATGGCATCCTGCGGAAGCGGAAGCGGAAGCAGCGACGAGCAGGAAACCTATAACTTGAAATTCAGCTTGGCAATATCAGAGAGTAACTTCCAGGCAGAAAGCTGGAATAAGTGGGCAGACGCAGTTACGGAAGCAACGGACGGAAGAGTTCAGTTTACTTTCTACTATGACGACACTTTAATTGACGCTAACGCTGAATATCAGCAGCTCCTGTCCGGTGTTGCGGATATCGCCGATGTTCACCGTTATGCAAACGACGGATTCGTTATTTCCGAGAACTGGAAGAGCTTAACATCAGGCGTTCCTGAGGATGCAGTTGTTGATTTCTCGTACAAGCTGTACGAAAACTTTGAAGCTATCAGAGATGAATATAAAAATGTTCATGTTCTTGCTCAGGGATTCAACGGCGGAACAATGTATCAGCTTTTGACGACAGATAAGGAAGTTACGACTCCGAAGGATATGAAGGGTCTTACCATTTGGTGCGAAGCAGACTGGAACGGATTTGTACGCGCATGCGGAGCAAACCCGGTTAACACACCGTTCTCCGAAGTATATTCATCACTTCAGAAGAACATGTATGACGGTATGCTGATCCCTACAGAAACTCTGAAATCCTGCAACTTTGCGGAAGTTTGCAAATACTGCGTAAAATTAAACCTTTGCTATACAAGCGCTCCGGGACATCTTATGAATCTTGATACCTGGAACAGCCTCCCAGAGGACATTCAGCAGATCATCGACAGCGAGGAAATCAGAAGCGTTGTTGAAAATGCCAATGTAGAAGGCTTCAAGGCATCTGAAGAAGGCGCAATGCAGTGGGCAACAGAAACATTCGGAACCAAGGAAGTTGTTTTGACCGACGACCAGCGTGCAGAGTTTATCGCTCTTGTACAGCAGGCAAATTTGGAAAAAGCAGCAGAACTGGATAAGCAGGGACTTCCGGGAACCGAAATTGTTGAAGCCCTGGCTAAATGGTCAGAAGAGTGGGAAGCAAATAAATAAAGGCAAATAAAAATAAATAAAAGCTAAAAACGGCTTCCCAATTCGGGAAGCCGTATAATAATATAAGCTAAAACAAAGGAGATGACATCAAGATGAGCAAGATGGTTCAGACAGTAACAGGGCCGATTTCAACAGATCAATTAGGGTCAACTTTGATGCACGAGCATATTTACAGCTCCAGCATGGGAATTGCAACGCATTATCCGCAGTTTTACAAGAAGGATATTGACGAATTTGTCTGCTCGGAATTGAACGATTTAAAGAAAGAAGGTTACAGCACGGTTGTAGATGCTACACCTGTGGGATTAGGCCGTGATGTAAGGGCGCTGAAGCGAGTAAGCGAGGCTACCGGCGTAAATATTATCGCAACTGCCGGCTGGTGGGGGATGGAACCTCCGTACCTGGGAATTTCCACAGATGAGCAGTGGGCAAAATGCTTCGTTGACGACATCACAAAGGGCTGCGACGGAACGGACATCAAGGCAGGTCTTTTGAAGGCATCCATGGACGGCGCACCGGACGAATGGACGAAGAAAATCCACCATGCGGTAGGAATGGCAAGCCAGGAAACCGGCGCAAATATTTTCCTGCATACTTATTGCCCGAAGGAAACACCAAGACATCAACTGGCATTCCTCAAGGAAGTAGGCACAGACATGAACAAGGTTGTTGTAGACCACTTACCTGAAACTACAGATTTAGACTTTATTAAGTGGATTTATGACCAAGGCGCATGGCTGGGAATTGACAGATTCCCGATAATCCTCTTCCCTGGTGAATATGCGGTACCGACAGAGTCCCGTTTCAAATTCATCAAGGAGATTCTGGATGCCGGAATGGGAGATCGTGTGTTAATTTCCCATGACTACGCATTGACCTCAACGCTCTTTGATAATCAGCCTGAGGATGTTCGGAAATTCGTTGCGGATGAGATACCTTATCGTTTGCTTTGGTTCAAGAAATATGCTATTCCGAAATTCGCCGAAATGGGAGTTGATCCGGAATACCTGTGGAGATTGACCTACGAGAATCCGAAGAAATTCTTTGAAGGCTAAAATTGAGTGTTAAATAACAAAACGACTGCGCGCCGGCGGAGCTATCATGCTTTGCCCGCGCAGTTTTTTCATGGGAAAAACTTATTTGAGCAAGGGAGAAATTGCGAATGAAAATTCATAGATAGAGATAACTTATATATATTTTCTTTATAAAAACAAAACTGATATACTTTATATATAAGAAGATATATTTTAGCGTAAGTTCGCTATGTATGTACGGAGGAGAACATGAAAATAGTAGTAATCGGTGGCGGCCCCGGCGGCTATGTGGCAGCGATTAGAGCTGCTCAGCTGGGAGCCGAAGTTACCCTTGTAGAAAAAAACGCCATGGGCGGAACCTGTCTTAATGTAGGATGTATTCCCACAAAAGCTCTTATCCACTCGGCGGATCTGTATCACGAAATAAAGAAAGACGCAGCAAAGAACGGAATCGTCGTAGGTGATGTTTCAATCGACTTTGCGGCAATGCAAAAGAAAAAACAGTCAGTCGTAAAACAGCTTGTAGGCGGTGTCGGCGGTTTGATGAGCGCCAACGGCATCACGGTTGTAAAAGGAACGGCGAAATTTAAGAGCCCTACGGAGATCGAAGTTGAAACCGTAGAAGGAGCCAAGACTTTAGGCTTCGACAAAGCCCTTATTGCCAGCGGCTCCGTGCCGTCGGTAGTTCCGATTCCGGGACACGACCTTGATGGAGTTGTGGACAGCACAGGGGCCCTTAACTTCGAGGAAATCCCTCAGAGCCTCTGCATCATCGGCGGCGGAGTTATCGGCATCGAAATGGCACATGTATATCAGCGCCTTGGCACAAAGGTCACGGTAGTCGAAATGCTCCCTGATATCCTGATTAATTTGGACTCGGATATCACCGCAGTGATGAAAAAACTCATGAAAAAGAACAAGGTAGACATCCTGCTTGAAACCAAGGTAAATGCCATCGAAAAAGGAGAAAACGGTCTGGCGGTTCGAGTAACGGCGGCTGACGGCACCGAAAAAGCCATAGAAGCCGAGAAGGTTCTCATGTGCGTTGGGCGCAGACCTGCCACCGAAGAACTGGGCCTTGGGGAAATCGGAATCGCCACCGAAAGAAACCGTATCCTGGTAGACGAAACATATAAAACCAATGTAGAAAACATCTATGCTATCGGCGACTGCATCGGAGGAATCATGCTTGCCCATGTGGCTTCCGCAGAGGGAATCGCGGCGGTAGAAGGCATGCTTGGCCACAAGCCTAATATTTGCTTCGATGCAGTACCTTCCTGTGTTTACACCTCACCGGAGATGTCCGGCGTGGGCCTCACAGAAAAAGAAGCAGCTCAAAAGGGCGTGGAATACGAAACAGGTATCTTCCCGCTTATAGGAAACGGCAAATCCCTTATCATGGGCGAAACATCGGGACTTGTAAAGATCATTGCAGACAAAAAGACAGGGGAAGTGCTGGGAATGCACATGTGCGGCCCGAATGCCACCGAATTAATCGTGGAAGGGGCACTGGCTATCACGAAAAAAGCAACGGTAGAGGATATCCTTGCAACGATCCATGCACATCCGTCCGTAGGAGAATCAATACAGGAGGCGGCTCACGCAGTATTCGGAAACGCGCTTAATATGCCGCCGGTTCGGAAATAGATTCGGAAATAAATTCGGAAAAAAAGGAGAAAAAATGTTTGATTATCTGAAATACGAAAAAATTGACGACAGAATTACAGTCGTTACCATCAGCAGACCGGAGGCGCTGAACGCGCTGAACTCCGAAGTGATCGCGGAGCTGGAAGAACTGGTGGGAAACCTCGAAAAAGACGAAAGCATCGCGGCGATGATTTTAACCGGAGAGGGCAGATCCTTTGTTGCAGGGGCCGACATTGTAGAACAATCCACCTTAGACCTTGCGGCAGGCAGAAAATGGGGCCAGAGAGGAAGCGCACTTATGCGCCGTATTGAGAAGCTCCCGTTCCCGACAATCGCGGCGGTCAACGGCTTTGCCCTTGGAGGTGGATGCGAGATTGCCATGGCCTGCGATATAATCCTGGCATCCGAAAAGGCAAAATTCGGCCAGCCGGAGGTTGGTCTTGGAATCACTCCGGGATTTTCCGGAACCCAAAGACTTCCTCGGAGAGTGGGTCAGGCGATGGCTAAAGAGCTGATTTTCTCAGGAAAGATGATTGACGCAAAGGAAGCCGAGAGAATCGGACTGGTAAATCATGTTTACAGCCTTGAAGAATTGATGCCGGCGGCCATAGAAATGGCGGAGTCTTTCATCAAAAATTCAAAGACTGCGGTTTCATACTCCAAGGACTGCATCGACAGAGGTATGCAGGCAGATATCGACAGCGGCATTGCCATTGAAAATGAAATGTTTGCAATGTGCTTCGGAGGTGAAGACCAGAAAGAAGGCATGAAGGCTTTCATCGAGAAAAGACCGGCAAATTTTAAGAAGTAAAGGACACAGCATTTTGCTGATAAAAAACAGATAACGAAACGGAGGAACAAAAATGAACTTGGAATTAACCATGGAGCAGAAAATGATCCAGAAGATGGTTCGGGAATTCACAGAAAACGAAGTGAAGCCGATTGCAGCCGAAACTGACCGTACAGCTCAGTATCCGGCAGAAACGATCGAACAGCTTTTCCGCTACGGCGTAATGGGTATGTGCGTACCGAAGGAATACGGCGGCGCAGGAGCAGATGTGCTTTCCGCGGCACTGGCAGTTGAAGAGCTTTCAAAATACTGCGCGTCCACAGGGGACATCGTTGCGACCCACAACGGACTTTGCTGCGACCCGATTTTAGCAAACGGCACCGAAGAGCAGAAGAAAAAATATCTTCCTATGCTCACAACCGGCCGCCATGTGGGAGCATTCGCCCTCACCGAGCCGAACGCAGGCTCCGATGCCTCAAAAGGACAGACCGTAGCAAGACTCGAGGGAGATCATTATGTGCTTAACGGCTCCAAGATCTTTATCACAAACGGTTATGTGGCAGATATTTTCGTAGTATTTGCAATGACCGATAAGAGCAAGGGCAACCACGGGATCAGCGCCTTTATCGTAGAAAAGAGCTTCCCGGGCTTCTCGGTAGGTAAGCACGAGGTTAAGATGGGACTTCACGGCTCCCCGACAGCGGAAATCGTATTCCAGGACTGCATCGTGCCAAAGGAAAACCTTCTGGGACAGGAGGGCAAAGGCTTTAAGATCGCAATGCAGACCCTTGACGGCGGCAGAATCGGAATCGCAGCTCAGGCTCTGGGAATCGCAGAGGGAGCAATGCAGGAAGCCATCGACTATACAAAGGCAAGAGTTCAGTTCGGAAAACCTATCAGCAAATTCCAGAACACCCAGTTCGTACTTGCCGACATGGCAGTAGGCTGTGAGGCAGGAAGACTTCTCATCTACGATGCAGCGGAAAAGAAACAAAACGGCGTGCGCTATACAAAGGAAGCGGCAATGGCAAAACTTTTCTGCTCAGAGCACGCAAACAAGAGCGTAACCAAGGCTCTCCAGGCACTGGGCGGTTACGGCTATACAAACGACTATCCGCTTGAAAGAATGATGAGAGATGCAAAGATTACCGAAATCTACGAAGGAACATCGGAAGTTCAGAGAATCGTAATTTCCGGAAATATGGGACTGTAGGAGGGAAGAACAAAATGAAAATAGTAGTATGTGTAAAACAGGTACCGGATACCACCGAAATCAGAATTAACCCGGAAACAGGTACATTGATCCGTGACGGCGTGCCGAGCATCCTTAATCCGGACGATGCAAACGCCCTTGAACAGGCGCTTCAAATAAAAGACAGCCAGCCTGATACAGAGGTCGTAGTAGTTACTATGGGGCCTCCTCAGGCAAAGGAAATGCTTCGCGAATGTCTTGCAATGGGCGCAGATGATGGGGTTCTCCTTTCCGACAGAGCCCTGGGCGGCTCAGATACATGGGCAACCTCAAACGCAGTAGCGGCAGGAGTAAGAAAGGTGGGCGGATACGACCTCATCTTTGCAGGAAGACAGGCTATTGACGGTGATACGGCGCAAGTAGGCCCACAGATGGCAGAAAAACTGGGAATCCCTCAGGTAACCTATGTAAAGGAATTTAAGCTGGAAGGAGATCACGCAATCGTAAAGCGTGCCCTCGAGGACGGCTACGAAGAACTTAAGGTAAAACTTCCTTGCGTTCTTACCTGCATCAAGGATCTTAACACACCGAGATATATGTCCGTGCCGGGAATCCTCAAGGCGGCTCAGCAGGACATCAAGGTTTGGAGCGCGGCAGACATCGGAGTTGATTTAACCACGGTGGGACTTAAAGCCTCCCCGACAAATGTATTCAAATCTTTCACACCGAAGCCAAAGGGAGCAGGGGTAAGCGTAGCAGGAGATACCCCGAAAGAAAAAGCAGAAAATCTTGTCAGTGCTTTGAAAGAAAAACACATAATCTAAGGGGAGGAAGGAAACCATGGCAAATTTTGAAGAATACAAAAACATCTGGGTCTTTGCAGAACAAAGACAGGGAAAACTTATGAATGTAGCCCTTGAACTGGTGGGCGAAGGTCATAAATTGTCCAGAGAAATCAGCGATAAAACCAAGGTATGCGCAGTTCTGGTAGGCGACAAGGTAGACAACCTTGCAGAGGAGCTCTTTGCATACGGCGCAGACAGCGTATATCTCTTGGAAGACCCGCTGCTGGGACAATACACTACAGACGGATATACAAAGGTAATCACCGACGCAATTAACGAATACAAGCCTGAAATCGTGCTTTTCGGCGCAACCCATATCGGAAGAGATTTAGCACCGAGAATCGCCGCAAGACTCAACACAGGCCTTACCGCAGACTGCACAAGACTGGATATTAATGTAGGAAACTACATGGATTACCTGGAAGCAAACACCACTGCAAGCCTCAAAGGACTTGACAGAGAGGATAAAAGCACAGGCCTTAAGCAGACAAGACCTGCTTTCGGCGGAAACCTCATGGCCACCATCGTAACCCCTAATACCCGCCCGCAGATGGCAACGGTAAGACCGGGAGTTATGGCAAAGAGAGAAAAAGAAGAAGGCGCAAAGGGCGAAATCGTAAAGGTTGATGTAAAACTTGCAAAGGAAGACATCAATGTAGAGGTTCTTAATGTTGTAAAGGCAGCAAAGGAGCTGGTTTCCCTGACAGACGCAAAGATTATCTGCTCCGGCGGAAGAGGCCTTGGGGATGCCGAGGGATTCAAGCTTATGCAGGAATTTGCAGACAAAGTAGGCGGCGTGGTAGGAGCCTCCCGTGCGGCAGTTGACGCAGGCTGGATCGACCAAAGCCACCAGGTAGGTCAGACAGGAACCACCGTTAAGCCGGAAATCTACTTCGCTTGCGGAATCAGCGGCGCAATCCAGCACCAGGCAGGAATGCAGAACTCCAAGATCATCGTAGCAATCAACAAAGACCCTGAATGTCCGATGATGGCCCTTGCAGACTATGCGATAGAAGGTGACCTTTACAAGGTAATCCCTGAAATCATGGCGCTTTGGGACTAGAATATGAACAAAGAAGAAAAGGAATCCTATTTTCAAATTAAATATCTGTTAAACAGCGCCGTTTTGATAAAGTACAAAAACGAGAGCATTCTGGTGGACGGAGTTTTATCCAACCACCAGATGTTCGATGTATATGACGAGCAAATGCAAAATGACATTTGGGGGCGAAAAAACGACTTTGAAGGACTTGACTATCTTATATTCACCCATTGTCACAACGACCATTACGGCAGAAAAAATGTTTGTAAATTTTTGGAAATGAATCCCGGGGTGAAGGTCATAATACCTGCAAACCACCGCATACCGGAGGAATTTATCCGGGATATTGCAGCCAAGGATTCACATTTTTACACCATGGGCGGCGAAACCGGGGAGGTTAAATCCTATGATTTCGGCGAGCTTAAGATTGAGTTTATGAGGACAGAACATACCACCTTCCGCTATCCGGAACACTATTGTGTAAATGTCCTTTCACCCTATGAAAATGTCGTGCTGACGGCGGATATGGAGTTCAACAGAATTTCACTTTTAAAAAAATTTACAAGAAGAAGTCGTGCTTCCATCTTCGTCAACCATCTGGCGCTCCTTCACAGGGCCTGGAGAAACGAATTGCTTGCGCTTGAGTATGACAAAATTTACTTTTATCATCTGCCCACAACGGAACACGACTATTATCACTACAGGCCACGAGCCCTGCGCAACTGGGAAAAGTACGAAAAAGATTTTCCCATGGGCGAGCTCATGGACTATGAAAAAAGCGAACAAAAAAAGTTCAAATAAATGCCAAGAAAAAATGCGGCCTTCTCAAATTGAGAAGGCTGCATTTTTTCTTAGTGTTATCTAATGTAATAAGGAGTAAAAATAAAACAAATAAATTTTATACTTTATTGCAATATGCAATTAGTTTACTTAATTCCGGCAATGTCCTTTGCAAGCTGCTTCTTGCCCTCAATATTGCCCTGTCTTTGAATCATGATTCTCTGTGCCTGTGGAGAGCCTGCACCGTGCATGGATTCGGTTCTGTAGCCTACCGCAGCGGAGCCCAGACAGATGTTTTCCAGGAATCTAAGCACTCTCATTCTCTCTTCGGTGGTGCATTTCTCAGGGTTTGTGGCAAAATACTTGTTGCAAACTTCGCCGATGGTTTCGCCGTTTCTTCCTACGGCAAGGTCGCTCTTAAAGTCCTTTTCGCTTGGCATGGTCACCATAAGGCCTCCTGCGATATCCTCCGCCAGTCTTACGATTTCGTAAGGGAATCTGGTTACATTCTGCTTGCACACATTCGCCGTAAGCAGGTCGATGATATAGCTTCCGCA
>CAVJCN010000010.1:0-12349 GCA_963647945.1 Absicoccus sp.
TTGTAATGCTTTGCAATTGCTTCTTCTGATTCACACGACTTTAGTTTCCTGTCAACATAATTAAAGATTTCGGTGGGTAAAAGAAATTCGAGTAATTCTTTTCCATCTTTTTTTTCATGTGCAGACGGAAAAGTGATTAAAGTTGAGTGTGACCAAGGCATCTTATTTACAAAAAGATAAGAATAGAGGTCCTTTATTCCGAAGCGGCAATATTCAACTCCTAATTTACGAGTATATATATTTGGCTCTTTTTTTTCTGGAAAACTATCAAAATCCACACGTTTCTTGTCCATAAAATCCATATTATTACACCTCCATAGCATTATTGTACTTTGCTTTTTTTGAATTGTCAATAGTGTTGGAAGCATTATTACAATTCGCTTAAAAAAATAATCGCTTGTTGGAAGTTAATCTGGTAAATCAAATTCCACGTTGTTCAAATTGTTGTTTACAATACTATTTAGACAACAACCGAACCCAGTTAATTGTCATGAAACGGAGTGTATAAAATATGAAACCTAAGTGGACCGAAAGCACAATAAGAGAAGAATTGTCGAGACTTGACCGAAAAACCGGGCTAAAAGGCTCGTCTTTACCTATCAATTTTAACAATGCGAAAAGTACCCTTGGCCTTTATTCTTCTGTTAATGGTGGGTCGTTTAAGTTTTCAAACTATTATTTTCAAGACCCCGATTGGCCTGTTGAGGAAGCAATGGATACCATCAGACACGAATATGCACATTATATGGATCATGTCCTTTATGGTCATGGCGGTCACGGGTCAACATGGAAACTGTGCTGTGGTGTTGTAGGCGCAATGCCAGTCCGCTGCTATAACGAAAAAGAGCGGAATACTATAGGCAAAAACAGCTTGAAGAAGACAAACTTTCCGAACGCTACGATACATATCGCATAGGAGATGCTATAGAACACCCGAAATTTGGAACAGGCGTAATTATAGACATCTTTGGCGAGACAGTAAACAGAAGCGTGACTATATTGTTCACGGATGTCGGAGAAAAGAAGCTCGGACTTGCATGGGTTGATTCAAACTGCAAGAAATATGCTGTAGTCCAAAGATAGTCTTATAGTGCCGAAAATGACAATAACGATATTTTAACAAACGGCTAAGCAGTTGGAAATTATTACTTGAATAATCTCAAGGCTGTTAGCTTGTTGGAAATCATATAAGATTAGAATATCGACAGTTGGAAAACTCAAATGATATAACATTAGTGTAGACAGCGACCATCAGATTCGCAAAAATCAAGGAGGAATTTACCAATGAAAAAGATCAAGAACTCATCAGTAAACCAGAAGAACCGAATCGTATGCGTTACAGTGACAGGCGCACATAAGTTCTATTATCAACCCTGCAAATCCAAAGAACGTCTTTATCTGTTCACTACGGAGGATTTTTCCGGCTCGGTTTTTGCATACTTCCGTGATAACGGCAGATGCATGGGCGGTCGCGGTTTCAGCCTTACCATTAAGGAGCTCTATGAAGACCGCAAGATGTACCGCAATCCCAAGGTTGGAAAGATCTTCGACCGTCTGCCCGGAATGATTGATTATGCTCTCCGCGAGGCGGCTGAACAGAAGGAGCAGGTCAAACACAACAACAGAGTTAAAAATGCGGACAAGGTCATTTATGATGACCGCGAACTCGCCGCTTAAGAAAGGAGATATACATTATGAAAAACAACAAGCAGAAAACCACACGTCTCTCCAGTCTCAAAAAGGGAAAAGTCAAGCGCATCGGCTTCTTTGAGAGAATCGGACTCAAGATCGCCGGTTATGCAGACGGCAAGCGAAATCTTCCCCGTGACGGTGCATCCGGCTGGATGTCTCCTCACTTAGATAAGGAAATTCGCTCTTACGACGAATTTGCCAGCCAGATGTGGGGCCGTTTGCAGGTCGAGAAAGAGGAAGACTATGCGCGTCTCGGCGAACTGATGGACTCGATTGCGCATACCAAGTCGCTTCTTGACGAAGCAAAAGCTACTCTTGACGGAGCCGAGACAAAAGAGAAATCGACTGACAATTCGCGCAAAAAGGGCGAAAGCAAACTGACCGATGCTCAGGTAGCTGCAAGACGCTCAAACGAGAGGGCAAAAAGACTCGCTCCGCTCAAAGGCCGCGTCAGTTCTCTTGAGAGCAAACTCACTTCCGAGATCGATGAGTTCTCTCAACTTCGTAACAAGATTATCGAGGACAACAATTCAACGAGAATGATCTGCAACCGCGTCAGAGACCACATTTACCAGAGACTCGATATCTACTGGAACGCCGCTCTGCGTAAGCACTCCGACAAGGCAAATATGCCGGTTATTCCGTGCATTGAGGTTGCATCCCGTTCGGAAGCTGTATATATGGAACCTCACAAGATCCTTATGCAGAAAGCGGAAATGTTCAGTAAAGAACTTTCAAGCGATGAAGAAATCAAAGAGGAGGCAGCGTAATGTTTAAAAAGAAGAAACAGCAGTCATTGTACAATTCGGTGGATGACAGCAGATCCACAGTATATGACTTCACATTGCGGTCGACGCCGATCGGCTTTGAGTCTTACCGCACAACCGAATATACACTCTACCACAAGCTCGACGAGGCAGAAATGCTCCCCAGAATTGATGATCATCTCGAAAAGCTTTTTGCCGGCAACGTGGACGATGCCAACGGCGATATGCTTGATGAGATCATCTTTGGTGCCGCCAGAGAGGCGCTTCCCTATCTCTCCAAACAGCATATCGACCATAATGACACAATCAGGCGTTTTATTGTACGCCGCACCGCAGACCGCGACGATATCCGTCGCATAAGAGATGAACGCATCGTTGAACGCGACACGATGCAGACTGATTATGACAAGATTTGTAAAGCGCTTGAAAAAGCGGAGGAGGTTTAATTATGACTAAGACCAAAAGCATTTTCAGCCGTGATGCCAACGGCGAATTCATCTACAACGGACTCAATGCTCACACGTCAAAGAAGTACAAGGCGGATACTCCGCTGGACAAGTCTTTTGTCCCGTATCTGATTATGCTCTTCTGCGCCGTAGTTGACGCAACCGTTTTCATCAATTTGTTCAAGTTGATCTCATACGATAGTCCGGTCATGCTTGGCGTTGAGGTCGCAGGCTTCCTGTTTGCCTTTGATGCCGTTCCCCTCTACCTGGGTATTCAACTGCGTCGTCTTAAACAGGGTATCAGCAAGGACAGATTCATCGTCTGGATTGCAATCGGTGTTTGTGTGCTGGCGTGTATTTTGAATGTGTTCCTTAGAATCAGCACCATCGACCTTATGTCGCCTGATTCCGCATCCGCATCAACCAGTTATTTCGGCACGGTAGCCGAACAGACGGCTTCAACAGAGACCGATCCGGCAGCCATAGCGTTGACCGTGTTCGGCATCTGCCTACCGGTATTGACTTCATGCGGCAGCTTTTTCATCTCCTACCTGACCTACAATCCTCTTAAAGTCAAGAAACGTGCCGCCGAAGAGATGCTTGCGGAGAAGACAGATGAAATCCGCCGTATCGATGCATATATCAGTGAATATGAAGCCGATATCGATTTCGCCGAACACCTCAAAGAAGATGATGAGGGCAAATACTGCGAGATGCAGAAATATCAAAAAGCACTCGTACTCAGCTATACGGACTATGTCCGCCAGAGACTGAAGGAGCACATCGGCGATCCCACATCGACGAATGTCCTTTCCGAAGAAACCTGCGTCGCTATTCTTGAAAGACTGGACAAGGAGCTTGCTGCCCTTGATTCGCTTGAACGCGAAGAAACGGGCTGGCACTCCGAATCCGAAGGACGTACATATATTTCAAATAACACTGCTGCTTAAGGAGGCAACATCATGAAAAAGATAATTTCTATTATTCTCATGCTTGCATGCGTTATCACACTCGTTTCCACTCTTGCCGGATGCTCCGGCAACGGCGTAAAAGCACCTGCGGAGAAAGCAGCCGTATGCTACGTTATTGCCAACACGGCGAACAGTAAAGGCTTGAATTTTAACAGTCCGCTTGTTCAGGATACCGTATACAGCACTGTCAGAAATTACGGTTTCATCGCCGTTGTCAATGCGGACGGTAAACCAGAAATCGTCCATGCGGCGAGTTATGACCTTGAAGACAAGTACAAATCCGCATCCAAAGAGAAGCTCGATATGGATGCCCGCTCCAAAGCGACTAACATCATTTTGAGTATGCAGAGTATCATGGCGGATGACCCGGAGGTCGATTATCTGGAGTCTCTGAGACTTGCGGTAAGAACGCTTTCTTCTCTCGAAGGATACGGTTCAAAGACTATCGTCCTGATGGGAACGGGACTGTCCACAACCGGTGTGATGAATTTCAGCAACAATCTCATTTCCGCCGAGCCGGAGATGGTCATCAATCTTCTTAACGAAAAATCGGAAATCCCCGACTTCAAGGGCATCACAGTGTATTCTCAGCAGCTCGGTGATGTTGCTGCGCCTCAGCAGGAACTCACAAGCGCACAGAGAATCAAACTGGAGAAGATCTACGGCGGTATCGTTGAAACCGGCGGCGGAATCTTTGTCTACAACGAAATCATCGCCAATCCTGTTGATGATACAAAGCAGTATCCCTCGGTAACGCCAGTCAAGCTGCCTTCCGATGCACCTATTTCATTCGAGGAAGTTGTATTTGAGGAAGAGAATATCTTTGAGGAGCCGGTTTTTCTTACCGAAGAAAAAATCGGGTTTGTGGCCGACAAAGACATCTTACTCAATCCGACGGAAGCAAGTGAGACGCTGCGTCCTGTTGCAGAATACCTGGCAAGTCATCCCTCTATTTCCATCGTGCTTGCAGGGACAACTGCCGGCGATTCGGATTCAGACTTCACCATGACTCTCTCCAAGCAAAGGGCAGAGGCTGTTAAAGATGCACTCATTGACCTCGGTGTAAGCGCGGACAGAATCATCACTCTCGGTCTTGGTTCAGAAAAAGACCCGTGGCATGTATATAACGCCGGTTATGATGGAGCGGCCGCAGCTGGGAACCGCAAAGTCGTGCTTCTTGACGCATCTTCCGAAAGAGCCGCCTCCATTCTTGAATTGAGCAGCCATTAATCTTCATCCGTCAGGCTGTCATCCTGTTCTGTTGGACACAACAGTCAAAAACAAAAGACTATTGTATATCCGGTTGTATTATCTGGACATCTCATATGTTGATGGTTGGATAATCCCGGATTCACAATAGTATCGTAATCAGTTCGGATAATAATTCATGTTTGACGAAAGGGGTGCAGACTATGTACCGAACGATTTTGTTAATTATTTATCTTGCAGTACTGATCCCCTCGGTGACACATCTGATCAGATACAGAGAAATACCGTCTTCGAGGAGATTGAGTGCAGGCTTGGGCGTTTCAGGCGTACTTCTATGTCCCGTATGTGCCGGGTTCTTATGTGAACTTCTGACTTCGCTTCTCAGTATAGGTCTGTTCCTGATCATCATTATCGGCGGCATTGGTCTGATGATAAAATCAATTTTCAGATAGGAGGAGAGTTATGGACGACACTTTAACGATTCTTGCATACGGAGGCATAGCAGTCCTTGTTATTCTTCTGATCATCTTCGAAATCAAGGAAGGCAGAATCGGCAGAAGCCATACACCACAGAACGGAGGATATGAGTATTACACCGAAAGCGGTGAGACGCTCAGGGTGCGTCATGTCTTCGGTTCCTTGTATAAGGCGTATGTATTCGGTTACTGCCCGGTGGCAACACAGAAAGATCGGTTCGGTGTTTACTTCCCGGTTCGTGCACGCTCGGCATCGGAGGTGGAGTACCTGATCGACGGAGTTTATCGACGAGGAGGATGAAATACCAATGAAGTATCTATGCATCACGGCTTACAATCAAATTCATTACTTAAATCAAAATTTGCAAGGAGGAATATCTGATGAATAATTTCGGTTTTGTTTTTGCCACAAAGATGCTCGTGGAGGGCAGGAGAAAAGTCCGCTTCATGTATCGTGAACAGCCTGACGACCCCAATGACAGCGGCTGGAGGTTCTTCTGCGGTGATGAAGATCAGGAATATACAGATAACCCTGACAACATCGGTATCTATGATGTAAACACCATCCTTGAAATCGATGACAGTATTTTGCCTCTTCTCGGTAGTCCTTCAGGCACCGCGTTTGAGCGTGAAGATGAGAATGCCCCGTTTACAGTATCAGAGGACTTCGCATTCGATGAGGAGGTCGACTGACTATGCTGCACAGACCGTATATACGGCAGGAAGTGCGGCAGGAAGTCGAGAACAGGGCTCAAAAAAATAGCAAGGGGCAGTTTTTAGACGCCAATACCCACAAGCCGATTGACGGCAAATATGACCTGGGCCACAAACCGGGACACGAATTCTGGCGGGAAGCGGAAAAGGCTGAAAAAGAAGGACTGACCCAGGAACAGTTCAACAATAGAATGAACAACCCTGATCTTTATCACATTGAAAGCCCACACGAAAACAGGTCGCATTCCCATGAGATGCCAAAGACTCAAACAAACGTCAATACACAAACCCATAACAATGCCGATAAAGGAGGAAAATCAACAATGGGTAAGAACGATTTTCTGGATAGCATAAAGGTTGACCAAGCAACCATTGATAAGACGAATCAAGTCTCAAAGAACGCCGCCAAAAACATGAGCAATCAATCCGGCAAGAAAGACGGGCAGGATAACGGCGGCCGTGAGCGGGGTGACACGGGTCCTCTCTCTCAAGGACGGGAATCCGGTAATAAAGGCGGTCCTGCTCCAACATCTCAAAGTTCTTCGGGCAAGGGTCAATCTTCAAACGGTCAAAACGGCTCATCCGGTCATTCCTCCGGGGGACAAGCAGCTTCGTCCGGTCACAGTTCCGGAGGCTCAAATTCCGGCGGAGGTCACGGAACAGGCGGTTCGGGAACGGGCGGACACGGTTCGGGCGGTATAGGCGGCAGCGGAGGACATGGGTCTTCCGGCGGTTCCGGCGGACATGGAGGGCACTGATATGATCAAGCATACATTAGAAGGACTTTCAATATTACAGTCACCCCCTCAACTTCAGAGAGGACTCAAAGCGCCGGTCGTCAGACTGAATGACGGACTGGTTTTGGACGACAGCGTTTTTGAGTGTCCCACCCTCATAATGGGACCTGTCGGCTCCGGCAAAACCTATATGATGGAAGAAATCATGACGCCGATTCTGAGGACTGCCGAAGAGATGAATGAGAATGTGTTCATCTTCTGCGCCAAGAAAGACCTGCTTAAATTCAAAAGACCTCAGGATATCGTCATATCGGTTGACGCGACCGCACCGAATTCCTGCTGGAATATAATCAAGGAAGTCGCAGTCAGCCGCAATCCGGAACTCACCGCGAGGGACATTGCGAAAAGCCTTACGAAAGACCAGCGGTCGGATCTTCAACCCTTCTTTGAAAACAGCTGCAACGACCTTCTCTTCAATGCGATTATGGCTGTCTATGAGGACGGATTAAAGAAAGGTATTGCATATACCAACTGGCATTTATTTGATTTTCTCGATAAGGTTTCACTGAACAGAGATGCAGAAGTTTCCTGGTATGACATTGCGAGAACCAGACCGGAAAGATTCGCACACATTCTTGATTATCTCGGTGACGGTCTGGATCAGGGCTACGGTATCATATCAGAAATCCGCACGCTTATCCACGAATGCTTCTGGGGCAGTTTTTGCTCCGATAAAGGACAGTTCTCGGCAACTGATACTCTCAAATCGGGTGGGAAGCGTATATTTCTTTACTATGACCATGCAAACGCGTCCGAGGCGAGTATTAAGATATTTAAGACGATTCTCAATCTTTTGTTGAAGCATTCGGTTGACGAAGAAAACGGCAGACGCTCCTGGTTTTTCCTCGATGAATTCAGTCTGTTGCCTGAAACAGGAATCATCGACTCTATGTCTCTCGGCAGAGGAGCGGGATTCAGGCTGTTCGCTTGCATACAATCTGCACAGCTCTTGACTAGACACTACAGAGAAGACGAGGCAAAAGCGCTTCTCAGCCTCTTCCCCAACATCATTTGCCTTAAAGTGCAGGATGCTATGAGCCGGTCTATTCTGTCGGACAGATACGGCGAATGCCTTACTTTATACAGCTTCAATGCACCTATGCAGAAGGTAATTCAGCATGCGGAGCACAGAAAAGTGGTCGCCGATTACGACTTTACATTGGTCCAGAAAAAAGGTGACGCCCTCATGAGCATCCCAAACTTGAGCGATTCGCCGTTCTTCTATCACGGCTGGAGAAAGGAGCTTGAAAACATATGAAGAACACTTTAAGACCATCCGAAATACCGGCACTCAGTGCGCCGGTAACATCGAATCTTCGAAACGCAAGAAATCACCCGGCAGTCAACCTCGGCAACTGCACGCCGTTTCAGCTTTTTGAGAGTACTGGGGTTTCCCCCAACGGAACGGTATGCATCATCGGGAACCCGGCAAGAGGAATCGGAACGGCCAAGGCGTTGATCCGTAGAAGCAGAAAGCCTTTCCTGTTTCTTGGAACCGCATCGGACGGCAATTCGGTATTTGCTTCCTTCAATCCCGAATGGACGCGAAATTCAGCACAGGAAATGCTTCCTCGCGGCAGCGGAGCCATATACTTCACCAAGCCTTATGCTGCGTATCTGGAGATATGCGAATACATTGAGGGCTGGGCACAGGATCACTTCATTATCATGCATCTCGGCAATGGTCTTCAGACGGGCGCGGAACTGATGAACATCCTCAATGCTGTCGGACAATCACTCCTTTTCTGTGAATCGGTTCCTCAAAGCCTCCGCAGCAGCGATATGCGAACAATAACTCCGCTGGAGTTTATGAAACAGATGCATTACCTTCTCGTCTTTTCTTCCGGCGCCGAAACCGGCGAACTGATTCAGCTTCTTCCAAAATATCAGTATGAAAGAATCACAAATTCCTCTGGAATCAACACCTTTAAGAGCCGTTCGATCTTTCATCCGTTTCACAGTCACCGAGGTCACGGATTTTCCGTAAATCAGCAAAGAACTCTCGAGTTTAAAAAAGATGTCTTTGAAATGGATGATTTGCAAAGATTGTTCGGCGCAGGATATATGCTTGTATATAATGCTGGGCAGAACACTGTATTTGTCGCACAGCTTATATAAAATCGGAGGAGAATTATGAACGGTTGGATAATCCGCAATAAAAACAATTCTAATTGGACTTCGTGTTGGAATGAATGGAAACTTAACTCGTTGATGGTTGGACACGAGAAAGAATATAATAAAGACAACAAAAACAAGCGGATATCAATCCGCCGTCCATAAGGAGGACATTACAATGAAAGAAAAAAACTATTCCGCAGAAATCGCAAACGCAATCAAGTCCTATCTCAAGGAAGATGACTGGCACTTTTCCTTTGATGAGGAAACCGGACTGTTCAGGTTCGGGTTGTCTCTTTCGAGCAAGATCAAGAAGATCAATTACATCGTTGACGTGAAGGAAGACCAGTACATCGTGTACGCCATCGCTCCCATCGGCACCGATGAGGAAGATAAAAAGATGATGGCGACCATGGCTGAATTCGTCTGCCGCACCAACTACGGTTTGAAGAACGGCAACTTTGAACTTGACATGAGAGACGGAGAGGTTCGTTTTAAGTGCTTTGTTGATTGCGAAGGTATTACGCCTTCAAAAGACATGGTACAGAACAGCATCCATTGCCCTGCGGCAATGTTCAAACGCTACGGTTCGGGAATCGTTGATATCATCTTCGGAAACGCCACCGCGAAGGAGGCGGTTGAGAGGTGTGAAAAAGCGACAGAAAACGAGATGCGTTCCCTCTTGAGCGAACTTCTTGAGGGCGACGGCGAGGGCGAACTCGGTGAAATGCTTGCAAAACTTGCCGAACGCCTGGGCGCACCAGAAGATGATGATGAATCCTCCGACACAAGCTGTGTTCCCGCAACGATCAAAACCGACTTGTTCGGCACGGAAGGAGATGAGGAATGATGAATACCATTATCAAAAGCAGCAATGGGATCTCGCTTGTTCCGATTGAAAGCCGCTTGCTTACCGACCGCAAGGTGTTTCTTGAAGGAGAAATCAATGCGGAGTCGGCGTGTGACTTTGTGAAATGTATGATGCTTCTTATCAAAGAGGATGCGGAAAAGCCTATTGATGTATATATTAATTCACCCGGCGGAGAAGTCGTGTCCGGTATGCTGATTCACGACACGCTGAAAGGACTGAAAGCAGAGATCAACCTTCACTGCATCGGCATGGCGGCCTCTATGGCGGCAATTCTGCTCTCGGCTGGGAGAAAGGGACACAGATTTGTCAGCCCACATGCGAAAATCATGATCCATGAACCTCTTATTGCCGGAGGCGTCGGAGGCAGTGCGTCCTCCATCAAAAGAACCGCCGAAAGCATCCTCGAAACAAAAGCAATGACCGTTGAGCTTCTGGCAAACAGCACCGGACGCAGCAAAGAAGAGATAGAAAAGGCTATTTCTTACGACAATTACATGAATGCCGAGGAATGTATCGAGTTCGGTATTGCCGACAGCATCGAAACATCTATCGTGTGAGGAGGGAAAACATGGACAAAGTCATTCTCGCAAAGAACATAATTCTTGACGGCGAACTCGGGTACACGAGGCCGAACGACAATCAGATGATATTCGGCGGCACAGGCTCCGGAAAATCGATGAGTATCGTTCTTCCCACCCTGTGTCACATGAAAGACAGCAGCCTTATCGGAACATTCGCCAAAAAGAGCGTTGTTTCCAACGCAGTGGTATATTTTCAAGACTTAGGTTACAAAACACACGTATGGAATCTCGCAAACCCAAAGAAGGGCGATAAGATTCCCGATCCCCTCTCTTATGTTAATTCCGATGACGACGTCCAGGAACTTGCAAGACAGATTGCCAACGGAAATCCGGAATACAGCAGAGCTACAAAATTTGATCCCTATTGGCGCGAGGCCTCCGAGTCGCTTATAACCGGGCTGATCTATTATGTGCTGATGACCGCGGATTCGCCGAGCATGAAAAAAGTCATTGACCTTTTTTATCAGGTAAAAATCAAGGAAGACGGACGGGCAATCAGCACCTCTGTAGACTATATCTTTGAATGGCTTCAAAACAAGGCGCCGAATTCCATTGCGGCAAGAAAACTGAGTTCCTTCGCTCAGTTACCTTATGCCACTGCAGGGTGTGTTCGTGACGATCTGGAAAAGGCGATTCAGAATATTTTTCCCGTGTCTATTCAGAAAGCAATGAGTGAGGATGCTTTTGTAAATTTCGAAGAGTTTTCCACGGACCGCACGGCAATCTTTATTCTGACAAGTCCCGTTCGCACAGCGCAGTATGGTTTTGCTAATCTTTTGTTCAGCATCGCTATCCGTCACTTGATGGAGTTTGCGGAAACGCAAAAGGATAATCATCTTCCCCGTGATGTAAAGCTTGTGTTTGATGACTTCAGCTGCGGATTTGCCATCCAGAACTACGAAAAATCCATCTCGACTTTCCGCGCAGCAGGAATCTCCTCGCTCATGCTTTGCCAGAGCCTTTCGCAGCTGGACGCAACTTACGGACAGGAAAACGCCACTGTCATTTTGGACAACTGTGCTTCTCTTGTGTATCTTCCCGGAGGGATGAACCAGCAAACAGCATCCTACATCGCTAAAATGCTCGACTTGCCGTTAAACGACGTAATGTTCATGCCTATGGGAAGCGTCGTTGTGTTCCAGTCCGGTCATCAGCCTGTCATAGCTCCCCGATATGAAACATTAAAAGATCCGCTGTACCAGAAACTTATGGCAGCCGGTGAAGAAAAAGGTGAGTTACGTAGTGCATAATAAAAGATTTCAAGATGAGCTCGGAAAATTCAAAGGAGACGCCGTACCGATTAAAAACAGTTCCCACAAGGCTTTTATTAAAAAACTAAAAGAACAAGTTTCATCTGATGATTCTTCTTCAAGTACCGGAGGCGTTGATTCAAGCGATGACGATGTATGCAGTGAAGAATTGATGAAAGAGTTGGAGGCCAAATTCGATGAGCTTTTTGCAGATTTAGATGATGACGATTAGAGAAAGCAGCATGTCTTTTAATGAAGAAAACGTCAATAATATAAGCTCTCACATTGGACATAGATCTTTAATCGGCTCACATAATTAGACAGATATTGGAATATATGGAGAGGTTCACAATTGATGATTGGACAAACTATCGATTATACTTTTTATGTACGGAACCGGCGGGATGTTCGCAACACCGATATTCCGGACAAATCGGAACATGAGAGACAGCAAATCACA
>CAVJCN010000010.1:12359-16336 GCA_963647945.1 Absicoccus sp.
GAACATTACAATGAATTCCACCATTATTCACAGCGACATCATCAACAACAATACTGAAAAAAAGGAGTGTGCAGTTATGCAGGGCAATCTCAATCTTATGGTAAACGCAAATCTCGAATTCGCGAGCTGGTGCGGTGGGCGCCAGGGTGATCTCAACGAACAGGGCGACGGCTGGCACGGCGGCAGACAGGGCGACCTCAACGAGCAGGGTGACGGCTGGCACGGCGGCAGACAGGGTGACCTTAACGAGCAGGGTGACGGCTGGCACGGCGAAATGCCGCCCTGATAACCAACTTGCCCGTCAAGTATATAAACAGGAGGAGTACGGCATGTTTATTTTAGCTTTTATACCGGTTATCGTAATAGCAGTAACCTTTGCTGTCCGATACCGTTCCATGCGTGATCCGGTTCAGTTTTCATATGAATATCAGGCGCAGACGTCTTGTCCGTCGAAGGATCATCTGTATACCTTTGATATCAGAAAAGAATCCGATAATCTGTATAAGTGCTATATCTGCCGTACTCCTTCTTATCGCGGAAGAGACACTTCCAACTATATGCCTCATATATGGTACAACAAGACAACAAACAAACGGTGGATATGCTGGACCGGTAGCATCAAGTATCCGGAGCAGGCAAAGACATTATGCAGGAAATGGGCGGATGCCACGCAGGTGTTTATTGATACCGGCAAACCGCTGACTGCTTTCGTAAGGAGATAGAGTTATGGATACATTTAAGATTATCATTACTGTCATTCTTTTGATCGCATACAGTGCGTTTTCCGTATGGGCGATCACCAAGTTCAAGAAACTGTCAACGGGAATCGTAGGCAGCTTGTGCCTGGCTGCGGGCGGAGTTGGAGTTTATCTGTCCGGAGCAATCGTTGCAGCGGTGATCTTATGGATCTTGAAAGCTTTGCTCATAATCGGCGCTATTGCACTGGTTATCGCAATATTCGGAAGTTAGAAAGGGTGATGTATATGAGATACGAACACGCCTATTACAGGACGAAAGACAAGTCTCTGGATATAGAGTTTCTGATGCTTGATTTAGGCAAACCGTTAGGCTGGCGGGCTTATGTGATGTCCGATATAGACTATAAACGTGTTTCCGCACAAAGGTCGGATGACTACAGAGATACTCATCTGTATCTTGATAACGGAACGCACAGATATATTGATAAGACGAAAGACTGGCCATATGTCTGTCGTGTGGACCCCATCTACGATCTTGATGTTATGCGCCGCGTTGCCGGTGCATGGTGCGAAATTACCGCTTACTACATAAAGCACGGCGGCTCATTCAAGGACATCCAGGTCAAGCTTCAGGAGGAGGGAGTATTATGATGCTGTTTGAGAACAACTATTACCGCACCTCCGATTGTCTGCTCGACATTGAATTCCTGTTTGTCGACCTCGGAACATTAACCGGATGGAGGATTTACATACTGTCGGACATTGACTACAAGCAGTTTTCAGCATCGAGATCTGATTCCATCACAACGATTCATCGGCTTACGGAATCCAACAGCGACATGCTGAGAAAGATCAACGCATTTCAAAGGAACAAAGGAAGGACAACGTCCGATTCCACACCTATCCACTACATATGCTGGAAATACAAAATCGACAGTCTTGAGCGTGCGCGGGAGATCGCAAAAACATGGTCTGAAATTACCGCTTACTACATCAGAAACGGCGGCAGCTTTGAATCTATCCAGCCTAAGCTCAAAAGAAAAGGAATCATAAGATTATGAAGATTAAGGAGTGTCTTGCAAAAATGAAGAACAAAGAAAAGAAGAACGAATTCAAAACCCAAAATACAAAATGGACCTTCACTGCGGAGGTATATGATGAAATCTGTAAAACCATAGGATGCCGCAGACCCGAATACGGCGGTCTGCTGGGTTCGAGTGACGGAGTGCATATTGATCACTACTATTTCGATTCGACCTCCGAGCGTTCTGCCGGTGTATATATGATGGATATTCCGGCGTGCAACAAAGTGATCCACGAATGGAATGACAATGATATCGAACTGATCGGAGTCATTCACTCCCATCCGAACGGAGTAACACGTCCTTCCCACGGGGATCTTCTGATGGCAAAGAACATCATCGAATCCATCAATGTGCACGGACGATTCTTTACCCCGATCGTGCAGGTATCTCCCAAACTGAACGGCGAGATCAAAATCTACCCTTATTCATTCGAACAGTCTGTCGAGATGAAGACACCGCTCATGGAAATCGAGACAGAATCCGCAGAGGAACGCCGTATCGCGGCTCTTGACAAAAAAGCCCCGAACCGTTTCAAGAGAATCGAGCGCGTTTTTCCGAACAATCTCATGGCAAAGAAGAAAGTAATCTGCATTGGATGCGGTGGTTCACGTCCCTTTCTGGAGACGCTGGCAAGATGCGGAGTAGGCACATTCATCCTTTTTGACGGAGATATCGTTGAGGATACCAATATCGCCACGCAAGGCACCTTTATCTCGGAACTCGGGAAGCTGAAGGTTGAGGTTATTAAAGCTCGCATTCTTGACATCAATCCCCTTGCGCATGTTATTTGCATCCCGAAATATCTTGATAACGCCATTACAGACGAAGATTTCTTCAAAATGGCTATGCTGAAAAACGGAGATTTTCGTGACACGCTCCTTTGCGGATGCACCGACAATTTCTATGCGCAGGACAGATGCGCACAGCTCAGCGTCAAATACGGAATACCTTATCTTGCGGCACAAATTTTTGAAAAAGGCAAAGGTCACGAAGTGCTCTTCTACTATCCCGGACTGACTGCTTCCTGCCCCAGATGTATCCTTGAGTCCAGGTACAAAAAGATGCTGACGGCGAAGAAGACCGGTACAGGCTCCTCGGAGGGAGCGGCTGTGTGCGTAACGGATTATTTGAATTCCATCAAATCCTATACGGCACTTAAGATCCTTTGCTACGATGAACCTCTGACTCCGTATTATCATGAACTGGATAAGTATGCCGACCGCAACTATTTTATGACGAAATGCTCTTCCGAATTCAACGCCCCCGCCTTTGAGCCGATAAAACTTGTTGAAGCCAGCGAAACTGATTTAACATTCCCCTTCGTGACAATTGCGATCGGTCAGACCCCCGAAGAAGGCTGTCCGCTTTGCGGAGGAGCTGGTCATGAGAACGCTTCCGGCAGAATAATTCAGGATACCAGAACCATTATCAACCCTTACGATAAACCCGAAGAATAAGGAGGAGAAACAGATATGCTGAACTGGAAAAAGCAATGCTCTAATATCCACGGTTTTAACGGACTCTATGAGGAGATGACAAGCGGCAACGGACTGTATATCCTTGATGACGTACAGCTCCCCGACACTTGCGGACATGCGGTTTGTACAATCGAATTCCGGTATTATGATGAACATCATGTGTCAATCAGGTGCGTGGAGGCTCCGGTCAATTACTCAGGCTCCTGTCCTCAGATCGGCCGCTGGCTTTCCTCCGGAACCGCAGACTTCGACTCTTTCGATGACATGAAAGATTTCCTTTTGAAATTCCGGACTGACCGTGTGCAGGAAGAAGAACCCATATCGAATGATCCTTCCCGTCAAGCAGACAGCCATACCGAACCCGGAACAAATCCTCCGAGGATGAAGTATGACAGAGACTCTCTCACGATTCCCGAACCTTATAAAGGTTTTGTCAAGCTTGATAAGGACAAGCTCCTTTTGGATCTGACAAGTGAGATTTTCGGTCAAAAGGATGTCCTTGAGATGATTGCGCATCTTGTGTATATCTTCCTTGGCTCCAAGGGTAAAGACAGACCCCTTTCCATTTTCCTCTACGGTTCCAGCGGAACAGGAAAAACCGAGACAGCCATTCAGCTGGTGGAAATGATAAATCGTCAGCTTCCGAGGGAAGCACAGCGTTATATCTACCGCGACATCGACTGCACCCATTATACACACGAAGGCGATATTTCAAG
>CAVJCN010000011.1:0-15772 GCA_963647945.1 Absicoccus sp.
TTGCGCTGTTACATCTCGATGGTTTCGCCGATATTGGTCAAGTACAAATAGGCTTCTTTCACTCGCTTGCCTGTGGCTGCTTCGAGGGCGCGGCGGTACAGGTCGATCTGCGTGGCGTATCGAGCTTTGATGCTTTCCCTGCGCTCGGCGAACTCGCCCTTGCTCCGCACATTCGTAGTCTTGTAATCCACAAGGACGAGTTCGCCTTCTTCTTCGAAGAAGCAGTCGATGATGCCCTGCACAATCGACCGGGCGCCTTTTTCGTCACCGCTGCCGGCAATGCTACCCGTGCTTTTGTTGGTGTCCCTGCCTGCCCGGTTGTCGGCGGTGCTACTCGTACCGTCCTGTCTGCCACCGCCTGAACGGTAACCCCCGCATAAGTTTCGCTCCTCAGTTTCACTTCCGCCCTCCGCTGCGGTATTTTCCGCCAGCGGTGCCGGGGCTGCATCGTAAACCAGATTAAATGGGCGTTCACGCTGCAACCCCAAGAAATCGGAGCTGCCTCCGGCAGCGGATTCATATGCGGCTGCCGCCGCGCCCGCCGCCGCCATGCGGCGGCCCAGAGGCGATACAATAAACTCCGCAATCTTTTCCCGGTCTATCGCCTCTGCCTCCGCCTCGGTGAGAAACTCGTCCTTTACCATATCGCAAATAAGCGATTCAACATATTTTGCAGCTTTGTCAAGCTCCTCGGCGGAGGCGCGGAACCCGGCAGCCTGCGAAGCAGAATGGAAAGAAGCAAAGTCGATCTTTTCCAGAACCTTGTGGGTCAGCGTTCCTATCTGGGCGGCGGTGAAGGTGGAATGAGCCTTGAAGCTCTTTGGTTCCGAAAGGGAGATTTCCGCCCTATGTTTCCCCGTCAGTTCGCTGACCGAATATTTTGATTTGATTTTGAGGTCGGCGGCGAAAGGATATTCAAAGTTCATGCGGCGTTCGACATCTTTCGACAAACGCTTATCGCAAATTGGCGATTTCTCCGCAGTCCTCATCTCCTCTGCGACAGAGGATTCCGCCGCAATTCCCACTTTCCCGATGGCTGGCGATTCCTCCGAAGCCGCCCCAACACCGCATGTACCTTCGCCCATGCCGGCGGCTTTCATCGTTCCCGTTACCTCGGCGGCAGAATCTCTCGCAGGCGCATCGATAAGCGCCAGCGCCCGTGCCGTGTTTCTGCGCCTGCCCTCGGACAGCTCCTTCAAATCCCCGTTGCTGATATGTCCTCGGGCAGAAGGCTCCCGATAGATACAGCCGCCGCACATGGTAAAATACGATGAGTCGCTTGGGGCTTCCTTTGCAATTTTTTCCACATCATTATTGTAGTTATCCGTAATTCCCAGAATATACAAGATATCCTTCGCCCGGGTCATGGCCACATAGAGAATCCGCTTTTCCTCCTCAACCTCCTCGCGATGCATTTTCACCCGAATAACATTCTGAATCAGACTTGTTTTCATCCAGCTTTCTTCATAATTTACAAGAGGGAAGCCCACGCCGATGTCCTTGTGTACGGAAATATCCTTCCCCGACTTTGTGTAGTTCAGGCGGCGGCAAAATCCCGCCAAAAGAACCATGGGAAATTCCAGTCCTTTCGATTTGTGTATCGTCATTATACGAATCGTATCGTCCCCCTCCGCAGCCATCTTCACCTGCCCCATGGAAACCTTCCGCTGCTTGACGGCTTCAATATACTGGATAAAGCCATACAGTGAGCCTCCCTGGGATTTCCTGTATGCGAGGGCTTTGTCGCAAAGAGCTCGAAGATTTGCCTGTCTGCGGCTTCCCGACGGCATGGCGCCCATGGCAATGTAAAAGCCCGTTTCCAGCATCAGGTTCCACACCAGCTCTTCAAGGGGAACCAGCCTCGCCTCAAGCCGCCATTCTTCGAGTTTTTTGAACATCTCGGCGCATTTTTTACGAAGCTCCTTCACCGCCTCGTCTTCATCCTTCCCATCGGGCAAGGCACCACAAGCACCGTCCAAATCGTCCCTATCACATTCGCAGCCCTCACCGCTTTCGGCATAGCGCAAAACCGCGTCGTGATAGGAGCATTTTTCCTGGCAGGCAATCCGAATCCTCGCAAGCTCCTCAATGCTGAAGCCGAATAGTTCCGAGCGCATCACCGTAAGCAACGGAATATCCTGTTTTTCGTTGTCAATTATGTCAAGCAGCGACAGGAAAACATTTATTTCCAGGGTGTCAAAATATCCATCGTTATCATCGACATATGCCGGCAAATTGTTATCTGTCAGAATCTTGTAAAAAATGTCACCGTAATTTTTGATTCCTCGCATCAAAATTACGATATCACCCTTTTTTAAAGGTCTTTCAGCACCCAGTTTACTGTCAAAAATAGTCTTTCCCAGGGAATCTCCGATTATTTTCACGGCAGCCAAAGCCTCTTTTTCGGCTTTTATCATGTTTTTCAGCTCGTCATCAAGTTCCGAATCCTCGTCCCAAGGGGTTTCCGCAAGATAAAGTTTCGGCTGGAAATTACAACGCTCCCCGAAGACATCTCCCATGTGCAAAGCCGCGTTTTCATCGTAACCTGTCATTGTATCCTTGAAAACCCTGTTAATAAAGTCAATTACTGTTTTTTTGCTTCGGAAATTTCTGTTCAAATCAATTTTTTCCGAAAGGCCTTCCTCTCCCCTTTCTTCAGCATGCTTTTGCTCCTCCGCAAAATCCCTGTAACGCGCCTGGAAAATCTCCGGCTCCGCAAGCCTGAACTTGTATATGCTCTGCTTTACATCTCCTACCATGAAAAGATTGTTTTCCCGCTTGATTCTGGCAACAAGTGCTTCCTGTAAAAGGTTGCTGTCCTGATATTCGTCTATAAAAATGTAAGTAAATTTTTCCCTGTAATACGCCGCCGCCTCTTCGTCCTTCAAAATCTCAAAAGCATAATGCTCGATGTCACTAAAATCCACCAGACCCTGCTCCTTTTTGAGCCGGGCAAAAATATCCCGGTAGTCCTTAACCGTTTTCAGAAAAAACTCCGCGTCCGGATAGGTTTTCCGAATTTCGCCATGCAAATTTTCAAGACTGTCGTAATAATAATCCTTTTTCAAAGAAGAAACCGCCTCTTTAAGGGGAGTTCGTGCGACTTCCAGCCGTTCTTTAAGCTCCGCAAGCTCCTCCTCCGTATGGAAATCGTTCGGTTTAAAATATTTTTTCAGCAGGGACGGCATCTTAACTCCTTCGAGTTTTTCGCCTATTGCATCAAAATCCCCGCTTTCAGCCTTATCAACCAGCTCGGCGGCAAGGTTCGTGTACGCCGCCGTAATTTCCGCCACGCCCTCATGGAAATGTGCCTCATCTCCCGAATCTCCATGTTCTGTGCCGTTTTGCGCCTCCCATAAGATTTCCTTCGCAAAAGAGTTGATAGCGGCAGCCCCTTGCCTTAAGCGGTTTTCGGTATCTTCTTTGATAAACCGGCATATCTTTCCCGAAGAGAAAGTCCCAAAGTCCGAATCAAGCTCCGTTACCGCCCCTTCAAACCACTCGAAGGGCTCCGGCAGGCTCTGTATGATCTCAAAGGTCTTCCTAACGGTCTGTCTGAATCTCAGCTCGCTCCGGTCGCCGCTGTATTTGTTCAAAAATGCGAAAAATTCAGGGTTTTCTTCCTCGAAATACATCTTCAAAAGCTCGTCCAGAGCCTGTTCCTTCAGAAGTTCCTGCCGAACATTGTCGCATATCTTAAAGTTCGGTTCTATATTTATAAGGTAAAAAAATCTGCGGATCACTTCAAGGGCAAAGGCATGAAATGTGCTTATATTTGCCAGCGGCATCCGTTCAAGCTGCTGCTTCAGGAGCTTTATCTGCCCGGGATTTTCCTTGGCTTCCTTTTCGATGGCCCTTTCGATTTTTTCTTTCATCTCCACCGCCGCCGCGTTGGTAAAGGTCACGATGAGCATCCTGTCGATGCTGCATTCTCCCTCAAGGATCAGCTTCTTGATTCTCTCCACCAGCACCGCCGTCTTTCCGGAGCCTGCCGCCGCCGCCACCAGTATATTTTTGTTTCTAAGTTCAATGGCTCTCGCCTGCTCCGCCGTCCAGTTCATAGCTTCTTCCCTTCGCTTCTTTTTTCGTGCTTTTCGTGCCGACATCATGCCGACATCATGCCGACATCTTCGCGCTTACATTTTAACATATTTTTTGCTCCTTGGGGCTGTTTTTTCCCGCGTAATTTTGGTAAAATGAAATCGGCAAATATTATCAATCGTAAATCAAATACAGAATTTTGAAATTCGGCAAGATATTAGAAAGCAGGCAATTAAATGGCAGATACAAACAGGCAAATTAAATCGCAAATAGCAAAGCGTCCCACAGTTCTCATGATCCTCGATGGATTCGGACTGAATCCCGCGGAATACGGTAACGCCGTCAAGGCGGCGTCCACGCCGAATCTGGACAAAATATTCAAAACCTATCCTCACATCAGCCTCAAAGCAAGCGGACTTGCGGTGGGGCTTCCTGCGGGGCAGATGGGAAATTCCGAGGTGGGGCACCTTAACATCGGTGCCGGGCGCATCGTCTATCAGGAGCTTACCCGCATTACCAAAGCCATCGAAGACGGCATTTTCGACGGAAACGCGGCGCTGAACAAGGCCATCGACCATGTAAAGAGGGAAAATTCCACCCTGCACATTTTCGGGCTTCTCTCCGACGGCGGCGTTCACAGCCACATCGAGCATATCAAAGCCACCATTCGCCTTGCCGCAAAACGCGGAGTTCAGAACATCGTGCTTCACTGCTTCATGGACGGCAGGGATGTGCCTCCGACTTCCGGAATTTATTATATAGAAGAAATGGAAAAAATGATGAAAACCGAGGTTTCTTTCAAAATCGGTGTGGTTTCCGGCAGATATTACGCTATGGATCGGGACAAACGCTGGGATAGAGTGGAAAAAGCCTACGATGCTCTCACTCTTCCCGAAACAAGCCCGAATCCTGCCGGTTCTACCGATTCTGCTGATTCTGCCGTTTCTGCTGCTTCTGCAGCACCTGAACGAACAGAACCTGCGGCAGAGGCAGCCTTCGGCGCACCCGAATATGCAAAATCGGCATCGGAAGCGGTGCGCAGAGCTTACGCAGCAGGCACCACGGACGAATTTATCCTGCCAACCGTATGTGATGGCGCAACGCCTGTATCCGACGGAGATTCCATCATATTCTGTAACTTCCGCCCCGACCGGGCAAGGGAAATCACCCGCGCCTTTGTAGACCCTGAATTTGACGGCTTTCAGCGAAAAAAATCCCCCCGGAATCTGGTCTATGTCTGCATGACCCAGTACGATGCCGCAATGCCGAATGTGGAGGTGGCTTTCCCGCCCCAGACCATCAAGAACACGCTGGGGGAATATCTCTCCGCAAAGGGGCTTCACCAGCTTCGCATCGCGGAAACCGAAAAATATGCCCATGTTACCTTCTTCTTTAACGGTGGCGTAGAGGCTGCGAACCCTCTCGAAGATCGTATTTTGATTCCGTCCCCAAAGGTTTCCACCTACGATTTAAAGCCGGAGATGAGCGCCTTTGAAGTTGCGGATAAGGTTATAGAAGAAATCACAGGGGGCATTTATGACTCTATCATTTTGAATTTTGCAAATGCCGACATGGTAGGGCACACCGGAGTTTTCGATGCCGCAGTGAAAGCCGTCGAGGCTCTTGATAGCTGCGTCCAAAAGGTGGTATCCGCTGTACTTGCTGCCGGCGGGCAAATCCTCCTGACAGCAGACCACGGCAACGCTGACTGTATGCTGGACGAATCCGGCAATATTGTTACCGCCCATTCGACAAACCCGGTTCCGCTGGTTCACATCAGCGCTCTACCTTGCGAATTTCGTGAGGATTTGCAGGGCGAGGCAAAGCTCGCCGACATCGCGCCTACCATGCTTCGCCTGATGGGGCTAGATGTCCCGCCGGAAATGACCGGGAACTGCCTGATTCGATAGCAGCAGAAGCTCTTTATCGGATTTTGCGGGGCGACAGCAACGCGGTTTGTCCTGAGCTTCTCTTAGAGGCGTGAGGTAAACGAAGGGTGAAGAAGTCCGGACGAAGAAGCGAAAAGAAAACTTGAATTTTGTATTGCAAAGAATGAAAAAATGTGCTAACATGATGTCAAGAGACAAGGTCTTTCGGCTTTGCCGGTTGTGTTTTAGGCTTTCACAGCCTTGCCACTCTTGGTGTCAGCAGGAGTGGCTTTTTTTATGCTCGAAATCGTGATCCGTAAATACTTCAATGTAATCGTAATCTTCATTCGCACCGCCTCCTTTCTTCAAATCCAAATACGGACCCTCGGAAGTTCGGCACAGCCACTCGACCCTATTCTCTTGACAAAATAATCATACCACAAATATTTGTTCCGAACAAGCGTTTTTATAGTTGCTTTCTCTGAATTTTTTGAAATTTTTTAAAAAGCAGCAGGACAAGAAAGACGGGCGTGGCTGTCAACGGCGGCGCATAAACTGCACCGTTCATCTTGACCGTTGACCGGCTCGGCTGGCTTTGCTATTCGCCGTCTATCTCCAACTGCTGATTTTGATACAGTTTGTTTGCAACTAGCTCTGGCGTATCTCCAATAAATGCTTGGGCGGCGTTTTCATCGGCCATGAGATGCCACATAAACCATGCGGTTACATATCCATCTGCTGAGTATAGCATTTCTCCGTGCTGAGCTCCTATTCGCACCGCCATCGCCTTGTCTGAATTGATGGTGCCGTACATTTCCTCTAATTTTTCGATGGATATGACATCGTTTTCTGTTCCCGCCAAAAGGAAAATAGGGATTGTAGTTTTGGAGGCGGCATAAGGCATTTTTAGCAGTTCCGCCATTTCCTCTTCAGTCGGGGAAATGCTCACAGCACATTTATACAAATCGTTATGGCTGGTATTCTGGGTTGCATTAAACACTCCTACGCCGCCTTGCGAATGACCGGTAATGCCTATGTTTTCTGTATCTACCTTTTGGTAAAATATGCTGCTTTCATCTTCATTCAAACGCAAAAGATATTCAAGTGTTAAATCCGCAGATTTCCCAGACCATGTACTTCCATCATAATTTCCAATTACTATAAATCCCCATGAAGCTAAATGCTCAAACAATGGCTTTTCCTTATTGGCAAAAACGCCCGTCCCATTTACGATAATAACAACGGGATATTTGTCTTGTTCCAGGTCTTTGGGATAATAGAGCACATACTGATTTACTGGCTCGTCTGCCTTTTCTTTAATGTGAGCAACTTCATAATCGCCCCAAGCCAGATAATTTGCTTCAATACTCCCACCTGTTTTCACTTCGTTCCAATATTCTTTTGGAACCATAGGGGCGTGATATACAACATAATACAGAAAGCCTAATCCCGCCACAATTAACAGCCCCACAATCAATAAAATTATTCCAATCACTTTCAATGTTTTTCTCACTAATTTAAGCCCTCCACGAGGTAAGGTTTTTCGGCTTTGCCGTTTGAGGGATTAGGCTTTTACAGCCCTGCCGCTCTTGGTGTCAGCAGGAGCGGCTTTTTTATGCTCGAAATCGTGATCCGTTATTTCGCCTCCAGTTTCAAGTGGGACAGAATCCCCGTGTTCTCGGCTTCTTCGGCGTGTTCCTCGATTTCCTCGTACAGATCCTCCCGCCAGGTAGGATTTCCCATGCCACCGACGCAGCCTCTGCTACACACCATACCTTCGATAAAATTATTCGGCAAAACACCCTTACCTGCCTTTAGAAGCGCCGCCTTGCACTGATCGATGCCGTCGCAGGAAATGGCGCTTAGCTCAAAATCTTTGACATCCATTTCTTTCAGCACCTCGCCCACCGCCGCGGCAACACCACCGGAGGTTGCGAACATTCTGCCGTAGTAGGATGCCTGATTCCATTCCAGCGGCTCCTGATCCCGCAGCAGAATATCCCGACTGTCAAAGAGTGCCTGAAGCTCCTCAAAGGTAATCACATAGTCCACATAGGAAGAAACCCTATCCCTTTTTATTTCGGCTTTTTTGGCGATGCAAGGCCCGATAAAGACGATTTTCGCCTCAGGCTCCTGCGCCTTGATGGAACGACCCAGCTCCGCCATCGGAGAAAGATTGTGAGAAATATGCTGCGCCATTTGCGGGTGCTTCGTTTCCACGTACTTCACAAAAGCGGGGCAGCAGGAGGATGTAAGGAAGCCCTTTTCCACAAGCTCCTTGCCCTCTTTATAGGCAACCATATCCGCCCCCGCCGCAACTTCAAGCACCTTGGCAAAGCCCAGCTTTTTGATTCCCGCTATCACCTTCCCCAGAGGCACATACTGGAACTGACTCGCGATTGCCGGAGCCACGATTGCGATGAGCTTATTCTCACCACCCGCAGCCTCTGCTTCCGCCGCTGTCTTCAGCTCCTTGATAACCTGAACGATGCTGGATTTATCCACCGGCGCGCCGAAAGGGCAATGATAGACGCAGGCGCCGCAGTCGATGCACTGGTCATAGTCGATACATGCCTCTCCGCCGGGCGCCATTGA
Organism: Absicoccus sp.; assembly: GCA_963647945.1. Taxonomy (GTDB): domain Bacteria; phylum Bacillota; class Clostridia; order Peptostreptococcales; family Anaerovoracaceae; genus CAG-238. Next base: position 8,505 of record CAVJCN010000011.1, read on the forward strand.
AATCGCCCCTACCTTGCAAGCGTTTTCACAAGGTCTCCTGAAATTATGTATGGCACTGTATTTGCAAGCTTTCGCACATCTGCCGCACTCCACGCATTTGCTCTTATCGATTTTCGCATGCTGATGTTCATCTATGATGATTGCGTCCCGTTTGCAGGATTCCACACAGTGGTGAGCCAGACAGCCTCGGCAAAGGTCGGTAACCACATATCCCGCCTCCGGACATTCGTCGCAGGCAATGTCAATGATATGCACCACTCCCGGCTCCTTAGGGTTTCCTCCCGCCGCCTGACGTATTCTCTCCGCCACAACGGCTCGATCTTTATATATGCAGCAGGTCTGAGGCGGCTCCCCCTTCGGTATGATGTTTCCCGCCATTCGGTTAAACTCCTGAAAAATCTCGTGGCCTTCCCAGGTTTGTACCGCCACCTCTCGAAGCACCTTGTATTTGGTTTCCTGCACTCTGTTGTCAAATAATTTCATAAAACTCATCCCCCTCGTTTGATTTTTCACACAATATATGTTAACATATGTTTAATCTATGTCGCTATCTTTTTTTACACTATCAAAATAAACGCTTCCCCCTTTGCGAAAGGAGCTGTAAAATGCAAATCAATCATAGGAAAAAAAGCAAAGAAGAAATCTTCGCAGTCATCGGTCTTTTGATCGTGGGCATCTGCTGGGGTTTCGGCTTTTTGGGCCTGCGCTATGTAGACGGTCTGCCGACTTTCTATGTTCAGGCGATACGCTTTGGAATAGCCGCCTTGGCCCTGGCAATCGCGTGCTTCAAACATCTTAAAAATATCAATAAAGAGCTTCTGAAAGCCGGTATACTCATCGGTGTTTTAATGTTCGGCTGTTATGTCTGTGCCACCTACGGCATCAAATTCACCACCGCTTCGAGAACCGCATTCTTCTCAACCCTCGGTGCCATCTGTGTGCCCCTGCTCAACTTTGTTATTTACCGCATCAAGCTCACCCGTAAGGCTGCTCTGTGCGTTGTAATATGCGTTGCCGGGGTCTATTTGATCTCAATGGGCGGAAGCGCGGACTTCGGCTTTAACATCGGTGACGCCATCTGCCTCGGAGCTGCGTTTTTCAGTGCCGGACAAATTGTTACAATCGAAAAGCTGGCAAAATCCCATGATGTATATGCCCTTACGGTAGTGGAGCTTGCCACCATAGCCGTCCTTGGTTTTGCATTTACCTTTGTCAGCGGCGAGGTAATTCCCGAAGCCCTCACCGGGCTTGAACTCGGCACTCTCATAGTGCTTGGGCTTGTATGCTCTGCGCTGTGCTTCATTCTCCAAACCTCGGCCCAAAAGTATGTTCCCGCAAACCGCGTAGCGCTGATTTTAACGGTAGAACCGGTAGTTGGCGCCATCGCCTCGGTAAGCATACTCCACGAAACCCTAGGTGTCGTTGGCTGGCTGGGAGGGGCTCTGGTAGTTACCAGTATTATAATCTCCGAATGGAGTCCCGAGGAAGGCGGGGAAGTTTCCCAATGCGCCGATAACAGCGGCTCCGCAGATTCCGCCGCCACAGGAGATTCTACAGGTGAATCCCGGAACTAGCTTACGGGCTTCACGCTGCCTGTAGCTCTCGGCAGGCGGATTTTCGCCGCGTTCCTGCGACTTTCGACTTTCTTTTGGCTTTCTTTTGCCCTACAGCCCGTGATAGGCTTTCGCCTCGTTGCAGTCTCTTGCGATTTGGTCGGAAAGCTCCTCGATGCTGCGGAATTTCACTTCATCCCGGGTCTTTTTAATAAACTCGATCTTAATCTGTTTTCCGTAGAGTTCCTTGTCAAAATTAAAAATATGGGTTTCCATATTCTTTTGAAAAGCCCCCACGGTGGGCTTGATTCCGACATTTGTAACGCTTGGATATTTTATGCCGTTATATATGCAATAGGTCACATACACGCCGTTTGGCGGAGTAACCATGCTCTCGTCAATCATAATGTTCGATGTGGGGAAACCGATTTTTCGTCCCAGGCGATTTCCTACCACCACCTCACCGCCGATATCGTAATTTCTCCCCAAATACTTTGCCACATCTTCCATTTCCCCCGCCATTATCATATTGCGGATAAGGGTTGAGCTTACCACATCCCCGTCAACGGAAACAGCCTTTACCTCATTTACATGAAAGCCGTATTTCGCCCCCAGAATCCTGAGCAGCTTCGTGTCCCCCGCGCCTTTAAAGCCGAAGTGATAATTAAATCCGCAGAAAACTTCCTTTGCATTCAGGCTTTCGCAGAGAAAAACTTTCACAAAATCTTCGGGGCTCATCTGCATGATTTCCGGAGTAAAGGGCACGCTGAAATAGTAGTCAACCCCCAGTTCTTCGATAAGGGCTTCCTTTTCTTCCCGATAAACGATATTTTTCACCGGTTTTGCTCCCGGAATCAGGTTTCTTGTATGGTTGGAAAAAGTAAAAACTGCGCCGGCAAGGCCCTTTTCCTTCGCCTTGGTCACCGCCGATTGTATGAGCTGCCTGTGACCGATATGCACACCGTCAAAATTTCCCAGTGCAACGCAGGAAGGCTCCATGCCCACTATATCTTCTGTTTTTTCAAACCTTTTCATCATTTCTACCTCTAATATGTCCAAAGTCATAAAAAAGCGTCAAAGACTGCTTTTCAGATTTCCTCATTCCTGCAAAACACCTTGTCCGCCACCAGTTTTTTATATTTCGGGCTGTAAAATGCCACTCCCAAGAACTGCATAGCCCCATTTTCGTCATTTCTGCCTTCGCGGCGATACATTTTGTACGCGCCCCTGTACTCCTGTCGAATTTCCATGGGGGCGACCTTTTCCTCAAATTCCGGTCTTGCCGTGATTTCGCAGTCCCTAAGGGAAATGTGCCAGCCCTCTACGAATCTTCGCGCCGTTGCGCCGTCCATAACGGCAGTGCCGAAATGGATCAGTGGGTAGTCCGTAGGCAAAATTAGCTTTTCGATTTCCAAAAGGGCGGCTTCCTCCGCCGGCTCAACAAAATATTTTTCACCCTCAAAGCGGCGGACAGAATAGGTGTCCACCAGCTCGTAAAGGTCGATGGCCTCTTCAATCTTGAACCTTCCGCTTGCCAGTCTTTCGAGGCTCTCCATGGCGGCTCCGCAGCCTAGGCGTCTTCCCACATCTTCGCAAATTGTCCTGATATATGTGCCTTTGGAACATTCCACGGTAAATGTGACTTTCTTAATGTCGGTGTCATGGGCAAAGTCCATCCCCTCGATTTCAAGGGTTTTGATATAGACCTGCCGCTCCTTTACCTCCACGGTTTCTCCGGCTCTTGCATAGTCATAAAGTCTTCTGCCCGCCACTTTTACCGCGCTGTACATGGGCGGTTTCTGCATGATTTTTCCGTGAAAGCCGGAAAAGGCTTCTCGAACAGCCTCGGTTGTAACCGCTGCGGTGGAATTTTCTTCGAGGATTTCTCCCCATATATCCTGCGTGTCGGTTACCAGCCCCAGCCGCAGGGTGCAGCGGTACTTCTTGAAGTCTAAATCCGTATATTCGGTAATTCTGGTTGCCCTGCCTATGCATACTGGCAAAACCCCTGTAGCCATCGGATCGAGGGTTCCCGTATGTCCGATTTTCTTTACACCGAGCAGCCGCCTGAGATCCCGAACCACATCGTGGGAAGTCATGCCCTGAGGCTTATTTATATTTAAAATTCCGTCTTTCATTCTTTCTCCGCTTTGTTCTGCCCTGCCGGGTCGCCGCAAAGGGCGGCCCCTGCCATTTCCAGTTCCTTACAAACTACCTTGAGAGCCTCCTCCATGCTCATGTTAAGAGTTGCTCCTGCGGCTTTTATGTGTCCGCCGCCGCCGAATTTATCGGCAATCGCCGCAACATCTCCCTCGGTCTTTGCCCGGAGGCTCAGGCGAATGGTTTCAGGGCCTTTTTCCTTTAAAAACGCCGCATATTCCACTCCGGCAATGCTGCGGAGCTGGCGGATCACATTTTCCGTTTCCTCCGAAAGGGCACCGCTTTTTTCCAGCATCTCCTGGGTCACATAGGCAACCGCGACCTTGCCCTCTGCCAAAATGTTTAGGGTGGAAAATGCCATGGATTCGATAATCTTTCTTTCCAGCCTTACATTCTCGTAAAGGGCAACGCTTACCTTGTTTGTGTCAACGCCCCAGTCGAAAAGCTCCGTCATAATTTCAAAGCACCTTCTTGTGGTGTTTGAATACTGGAAATTCCCCGTGTCCGTGGTAATCGCCGCAAAAATCGCCTCGCCGATTTCTTTGTCATCGGAGATTCCCATTTCTTTAAGCAAATCAAAAACAAGTTCCCCCGTTGCCGAAGCGCCTGGGTCTACATAGTTATAGTCGCAAAATTCCGCAGTGGTGTGATGATGGTCGAGGCAAATACTTGTCTTTCCCTGGGCGAATTTTTCTGCCCGTCCCGGAAAGCGGGTGGCATCTCCGCAGTCCACACAGAATGAAATGTCAACATCCTCAATGATATCCGGCTCCATCGTGCAGTATCCCTTATCCAGAAATGCCAAATTCAGGGGAACTTCTTCTTCCACTAAAATATAACAGGTCTTTCCCTTTATGCGCAAAGCCCTGCAAAGAGCGGCGCAGGAGCCCAGCGCATCGCCATCGGGACTGACATGGGGATAGAGCAAAATGGAATTTGCCTTTGCAAGCACCCGGGCGATTTCCGTATATGTGTTGTTCATTTTTTCCTCCGTATAGGCTAAAAGGCGAATGTTTAAAATTCGCCTGTTTCTTCTGCCCCTTCATCATCCTTTTGATAGCTTTCAAAATCGATGGTGCCTAAAATTTCCTCTATGTGTCTGCCGTAATCCATGGAATGATCCATTTTAAAAATCAGCTCAGGGATGTGACGAACCTTCACCTGACGGGAAATTTCTTTCTTCATCACACCCTTTGCACTGTTAAGACCTGCCAAAATATCATTTTCTTCGGTCTTTTTCTCCTCTTCATCCTTGCTGAAATTCAGCGCAGTCACATAACAGGTCGCATAACTTCCGTCCCGGGTCACCGAAACGCCGGAAATGCTGATCATATGCCCGCAGACTCTTGGGTCTTTGATTCCGCTGATGAGCATTTCACTGATGATACGGCGAATTTCCTCCCCGAGTCTGCCCTGTCTGTAGCCTTTGCCCATTTCTATTTCCTTTCTACCTCAACCATGTGGAAGCATTCGATAACATCTCCCACCTTGATGTCGTTGTAGTTTTCGATTCCGATACCGCATTCATAGCCCTGGTTAACTTCCTTTGCGTCATCCTTGTATCTCTTGAGGGACGATATGGTTCCCTCGTGGATTACGATGCCGTCACGCACAAGACGGACTTCCGCATTTCTTATAACCTTGCCTTCCTGAACATAGGCGCCGGCAATGATTCCCACATTCGGAACCTTGAAGGTTTCTCTTACTTCAACCTTGCCCAGGACTTCTTCCTTGAACTCAGGGTCAAGCATACCCTTCATAGCGTCTTCCACATCGTTTAAGATGTCGTAGATGACTCTGTAAAGTCTTATCTGTATATTTTCTCTGTCCGCAAAGGTCTGAACCGCCGTGGTAGGTCTTACATTGAAGCCGATGATGATGGAACCGGTGGTTCCCGCCAGCATTACATCGGATTCGGTAATGGTTCCCACGCCTGTATGAATGATCTTTACTCTTACATTTTCGTTGTTCAGTTTTTCGAGGGAAGCAACGATCGCTCCGATAGAGCCCTGCACATCGCCCTTGATGATGAGGTTCAGGTCTTTCACCTCGCCCTCCTGAATCTGGCTGAAGAGCTGTTCCAGAGTGGTGCTTGCGTTTCTTGCAAGGATCTCTTCTCTGAGCTTCTGCTTACGGTTATCTGCAATCTCTTTTGCAAGTTTATCCTGCTTAACCGCATTAAATTCGTCACCGGCTTCCGGTACATCGGAAAGCCCGAGGATTTCAACGGCTGTGGCAGGGCCTGCTTTTTTGATTTCCTTGCCCTTGAAGTCGGTCATAAGTCTGATCCTGCCTGCGCAGGTTCCCGCTACAACGCTCATTCCCGTTTTGAGGGTTCCGTTTGTTACAAGAAGGGTGGCAACAGGGCCTTTGTTCTTGTCGAGTCTTGCTTCGATTACGGAGCCCATGGCAAGTCTGTTCGGGTTTGCTCTGAGTTCAAGCACTTCTGCCTGCAAGAGAATCATTTCCAGAAGATTTACGATTCCCTCTCCGGTCTTTGCGGATACAGGCACGGAAATCACATCTCCGCCCCAGTCTTCCACAAGGATTCCGTGTTCTGTAAGCTCCTGTTTTACTCTGTCCGGATTTGCTCCCGGTTTATCCATCTTGTTGATCGCAACGATGATCGGTACTCCCGCAGCCTTTGCGTGGCTGATGGATTCGATGGTCTGAGGCATAACGCCGTCGTCCGCCGCAACTACCAGTACCGCAATATCCGTGATATGAGCTCCCCGGGCGCGCATTGCCGTGAACGCTTCGTGACCCGGTGTGTCCAGGAATACGATCTTCTGTCCGTTGATATTTACCTCGGAGGCACCGATGTGCTGGGTAATACCGCCGGATTCGGATGCCGTAACATTTGTCTTTCTGATTGCGTCAAGCAGCGAAGTCTTACCGTGGTCAACATGGCCCATAACGGTGATAATAGGAGCGCGATGCTTCAAGTCTTCTTCTTTATCCTCGAAAAGTTCAAGGCCCTCTTCCTCTTCGGTTGCTTCAACCTTGCTTACCACAACGCTGATTCCCAGATCATCTGCGAGAATCATAATCGTGTCCTCATCGATGTTCTGGTTCATATTCGCCATAATTCCCATCTTCATAAGAGCCATGATGACGGAGGAAATGGATACCCCTACCTGCTCACAGAAACCTGCAACGGTGATCGGTGCGGTAACCGCAACGGTTCCGGTAGGAAGCTCTTCCAGGATATCTTCCTCCTCGATGACCTGTTGCTTCGGTTTATTGTGCTTCTTAGGTTTTGCCTGCTTTTCAAGGGAGCGCTGCTGCATTCTCTCTTTGTTTTTCTTGCCTTGGCTTCCGCCCTTTTCCAGCTTTGCAAATTTATTTCTTTCCTTTTCCGGATGTTCCCGTTTTTCGGTGTTTTTCTGGTTCGGCTTTGTTTCCATCTTGGAAAGGGTCGGACGGTCATCGTTTCGTGAGCCGGTACGCTCCCGTCTTTGGCCCCCGGCTCTGTCATCTCTGCCTTGACCTCTGCCGCCTCTGCCGGCTCCGTCGTTTCTTGGCCCTCTGCCCTCACGACTGTCACGGCCATCC
>CAVJCN010000012.1:0-14965 GCA_963647945.1 Absicoccus sp.
TCAGCTCCGATTGGTGTGTATACATAATCCGTCCCTGTCGAAGCGGATTCCCACCGCCCCGTGAATGTCGTTTCGCAGGGTCAGACAGCCGAAATCTTCCAGAATTTCCAGAGTTTCTGCCGTAGGATGTCCGTAAGTATTTTGCCCCACCTGTATAACCGCAACTTTCGGTGCCACCGCCTGCAAAAATTCCTCCGAGGTACTGGTCTTGCTGCCGTGATGTCCCACCTTCAAAACATCGGCTCTGAGGACATCCCTTTCTCCGTAGTAACGAAGCATCTCAGCCTCCCCTTCCGCGTCCAAATCTCCTGTAATCAGCACCTTGTAGCTGCCGAAATGCACCATAAAGACCGAGCAGTCCTTGTTTTCTTCCTGCGTCATGCCCTCAGGCAGTGAAAGAGGCCAAAGAGTTTCGACATAAATTTCCTTCGACAAGGCGATCTTATTTCCCGCCGTCATCTCCGTATATATTTCAAACCGGTTCAAAGCCTCCCGCAGCTCCGTAAGACCTTTATAATGGTCGGTGTGTCTGTGAGTCGCTATCGCTCCGTCAAGACGGGCCACGCCGTTTTTCAGAAGATAGGGTTTCAGCTTGTTCTTTCCTATATTGTAGTCCGGGCTGCCGCCCCCATCGATAAGCAGGTTCTTTCTCCCTGCTTTTATGTGCATACAATCCCCCTGTCCCACATCCACAAAAATTATGTCGTCATGGGTAATGGGGGAAAATGTAATAGCCTCACCTGATGCCGCAACCGCGGCAATTATCATAAAAGCACATAGGATTTTTTTAAGCTCTTTTCTCTTTCGCATGATGTAAAAGCTCTCGGAGGCTGTAAAAAACACGGCGCATATAAGAAAAATTATTGCGAAAAAAGGCAGCGCCGCCGCATCGCTCCCCGAATGCCCGCCAAAGTTCATTACATGATTTACTTTTTCCAGCATCAGTGCAAAGCCCTCCACCACAGGCCGCATTATTTCCCAGCCGAACCCAAGGTTGAAGGCGCAGAACCCGATAAGTGCCGCCGGTACGAAGTACCCGGTCATGTAGATTATCGGAATGTTGGCAATGATACTTACAAAGGATATGTAATTAAAATTATACATTTGATAAACAAGCAGGCCGATGTTCACGGCAAAAGCCGTTGAAAGGCTTTCGGGAACGACCTCGGGCATGACCGGTTTCAGAAAGGCAATGGAAGTAATGGCAAGAAATGACATTTGAAAGCTTGCACCGAATATGACATAGGGATTGTGTAAAATTAAAATAAAAGCCGCGATACTCATGGAAGTGAGCATATCGTTTCGGCGATCCATGTACCTGCCAATTACGCTTATAATTATCATCAAAATTGCCCTGCACGCGGATGTGCTCCACATTGCCAGGGAGCCATAGAGAAAGAGCAGCCCTATCAGTGCTCCAAGGGCAATCATGTTCCTGCGCCGGCCGGCAATTTTCTTGTAAATACCGTACATGATCCCTATGTGCAGCCCGCTGACCGCCAGAATATGGGCCGTTCCGTTGCCTCGAAATTCCTCGTAGATTTCCTCTTCAATAAAGCTGGTATCCCCGAAAAGCACCCCGGAAATCATTCCTCGCGTATTCTCGGAAACTCCCCGCAAAAAATTATTTCTCGCCTTATAGACGGCTTTTTCATAAAAATCCATGGGAGTGTCCCGGTTTTCTTCAAAGCTGCACGCCTTTATCGTTGCAATTTTTCCGATTCCTTTGCTCTTAAGATATTTCCGGTAGTCAAAGCAATGGGGATTTCCTGCCTCCGCCCCGTCCTTGAGCACCGCTGTGAACCTTATGGTTTTACGCAAAAAATCCTCTGCCCTTTGAACATCATCATCGTCTTTGCCGTAATTGCTATCTTTGCCGTCATTGCTGTCATTGCCATTTTGGCTGCTTCCACTATAATTGTTATTGTAGCTGCGATACAGCGTAGCCAAAACATCCTCGCTGAAATTAACCGCTTCGCCGTTTAAAGATTTCAGCCTGATTCGGAGGGTAATTCGCTTTTCATCCTCCTTGACGCTGATAACCTTTCCCATGCAAAGGCTTTCACCGTTGCCGGCGCAAAGCTGGGCGGCTTTCAGCGGCAGCTCCGCCCCATCCGCAAGGGCAAGAAGTGCTATAATAACCATAAGCACCGCAAAAATTTTTCTTCTCATTTTTCCTCCGCATATATTCCATGCATCCCATACATCGCATAAACCGCATAAATTACATAAATTCGGCACATACGGAGGTTTGAACCGCTTTCCCTATTCCCAAGTTCAATTATATATCGTTTTACATTATTTTACAACCACATTCTTTGTTTTATTTGCATTTTATTTGCACATTTGTACGGGTATAACGCTGAAAATATTTGTTTTTATTCGCCTGATGTGGTATAATTTAGAAGTATGTATTTACAACAATTTGGATGAGATTATGAATTTACAAAGGAAAGTGGGTGATTTGATTGAGCGAAACGACTCACAAGTCAAGACGCGACAGGAGGCTGGAACTGGAAGCGGCGGAAGCAGCGGAAGCGGCAGTTTCGAGCCACAGACCCTCCTCCGGCAGACGGAAGAAAAAATATAAGTTGAACAAAAAACAGTTTCTTAAATTTTTAGCTTGCATATTCCTGACGATCGCGCTTATTATAACCGCATATATTACCATCATCATCGTCAAAGCTCCGAAGATAGAAACTAACAATATTTACAGTCTTCTTTCCCAGAGCTCGATTTTGTATGACGACAGCGGCAAGATAATCGACAATGTATTTGCCGAGGAAAACAGAACCATCGTAAGCATCGACCAGATTCCGGATCATGTTCAGAAAGCCTTCATCGCTTTGGAGGACAAAACCTTTGAGAAGCACCACGGTTTCAATGTAATCCGAATTTTCGGCGCAGTCAAGGACGCTCTGGTTAACGGCGGTCATATCAGCGGCACAAGCACCCTGACCCAGCAGCTTGCCCGTAACCTTTACCTTACGGATGAAATGCAGGAAAGATCCCTCAGCCGTAAGATAACCGAGGCATATTATTCCGTGATTTTGGAGAGTAAGCTCAGTAAAGACGAAATTCTGGAAGCCTACCTCAATACGGTTAACTTCGGCGGCGTATACGGCGTTCAAACCGCGGCACAGGCATATTTTTCAAAGGATATCGAAGATGTAACCATTGCAGAGGCGGCGGCGCTGGCGGCTATGCCCCAGGCTCCTACCACTTACAGACTGGTAATTCAGGTTTCCGCTGACGAAATCACCGAGGACACCCAGAACCTCATCAAAAAAAGCGGTGACTACGCTTATGTCTGGAATGACGCTGCGAAGGGCCGCATCAAAACCTGTCTTGCCCTCATGCACGATCAAGGCTACATCACCGATGAGGAATACGAAGAAGCAAGCGCTATTGAGATCAAAGACATGGTAAATCCTAACATTGACGCTCTTAACGAGGTTTCAAACTACTTTGCGGACTATGTGATCACCCAGGTCATCAGCGATTTGCAAGAAGAGTACGGCTATGATTATGCAAAGGCCTCTAACATAGTTTACAAAGGTGGCGTACAGATTTACACCACCATGGACTCCCAGGCACAGGAAGTTATTGAAAAGGAGTACAAAAAGGATTCCAACTTCCCTCAGCCTATGGGCTACAGCACCGACAAGAACGGGAACATATTGAACAAGACCAGCGGCGGCGTAATGCTTTACAAATACTCGAATTACATTGAGAGCGACGGTTCCTTCAAGCTGAAATCCGGCGAATACAAGTGGAACGACGATGGCTCCCTCACCATTTATGCCGGCAAGCGCCTTGCTATTTACGACACAACGGTTCAGGGAACCACCGACTACAGCGTGGAGTTCAGAAGCATGTATACCATTGACAATAACAAGTTCTACTCCATCCCGGGCGGCTATGTCAATATCCCCCAGGAATATAAGAGCAAGGATTCCGAGGGAAACTTAGTGGTAAGCGCAAAATTCTTTGATGACTACCCTGATTTCTTCGTTAAGGACGGCAAAAAGCTCTCCACTACGGATTACAGCCTTAAGCAGAGGGTAATTCAGCCCCAATCGGCTATGACTATAATCGACAATAAAACCGGCGCAATCAAGGCGATGATCGGAGGCAGAAAGCTCACCGGGCGTATGCTTTACAACCGAGCCACCGCTCCAAGACAGCCCGGTTCATCCATAAAACCTATCGCGGTTTATGCGGCTGCCCTTCAAAAGAGTTTTGAATGTGCGGAAAAGGGCGAAACCTTCCCTCTTGTCAGCACGGGCTATGACAAACAGGGCACAAAGCTCTGGGGAGATTACATTACGGCAGGTTCCATCGTTGTGGATGAGCCTACAAAGATAAACGGCAGAGTTTGGCCGAAAAACTCCTACAATTCCTATCGGGGTGCCTACACCTTCCGAACTGCCCTTCAGCAGTCCGTAAATGTCTGCGCGGTGAAGATTCTTGCCCAGGTGGGAGTGGACTATTCCTATGAAACGGCGGAAAAATTCGGGCTTACTACCCTGGTACATGACGGAGATGTAAACGACCTGAACCTTGCGGCACTGGGTATGGGAGGTCTTACAAAGGGCGCTACCACCCTGGAAATGGCAAGCGCATATACCACCTTTGTAAACGGCGGGCTGCACAAGAGTTACAGCTGCTACACAAAGGTTACCACAAAGACCGGAGATGTTTTGCTGGAGCCAAGTGTAACCGAAACCAAGGTTCTCGATAAAGGTGTTGCATGGATCATGCGGGATGTTCTCCAGAGCGTTGTTTCTCAGGGAATCGGCTTCTATGCAAAGGTTTCCGGCGAGAATGTCGGCGGTAAAACAGGTACCACTTCCGACAGCTACGACATTTGGTTTGACGGTTTCACCGCAAATTATTCGGCAGCTCTTTGGATAGGAAACGATGTTAACATCAAGCTTTCCTCCATGTCCCCTGCCGCTGCCACCCTTTGGGGCAAGATAATGGGACAGATTGACAATGCTAAGGGCGGAACATATTCCAAGCGTCCTTCAAATGTTGTGACCGCAACCATTGACACTACCACAGGTCAGCTTGCAACTTCCGCTACCACCAAGAAGCGGACGGAGTATTTCACCAAGGGCACCGAGCCTACGAAAGCTGCCGTCGCCGAGGTAAGCGTTACGGTTTGCTCCGCCAGCGGCTATCTTGCAACGCCGGATTGCCCTGACACCTATACAAAGACAGGATATGCCACGGAAACACCTGTTGACTCGGATGGAAATCCGTTGCCGACATATTACTGCAACATGCACAATTCCGACCCTGAAACATATCCTCCTGATCCTGATGTTCCGTTTACACCGGTGGAACCAGACCCGGGAACCGATCCGGATGATGAGGATATAATCGACGATCCGGATGATCCGAATTATGATCCGAGTCCCTCGGAATAGATAATCGGAATAAACAAAAAACTTAAAACCGCTGCACTCCCTGATTTTTCAAGGTTCGCAGCGGTTTTTTCTCATTTTGTTCGCCTTTTATTTACCTTTTTCAAAGATTTCCATTTTGGATATTCTGTCAAAGGCTTCCTTTAATGTATCAATGTTCACGGTACAGGCGATTCTGACATATCCTTCTCCACACTTTCCGAAAGCATCCCCCGGAAGCATCAGCACATGTGCTTCCCGCAGAATCAAATCGGCTGCCTCAACGCTGCTGAGCCCCGTTTCTTTTATATTTATAAAAAGATAGAAGCTCCCCTTTGGCGGGTAAATTACGCTGAGCTTTGGGATTTCGTTGATCCTCTCCGCCGCATAAAACATCCTCCTGCGGTACTCTTCGATCATTTCCGGCTGTATCTCGTTTCGGTGGCGAAGCGCGTAAATGGCTCCCCGCTGGGAAATCGAAGGCGCTGTAAATACCACATTTTCGTTGATCTGCTGGATTACTTCGATTATGTATGACGGCGCGATGATATTACCTACTCTCCACCCTGTCATAGTGAAATTCTTTGAGAAAGAGTTGAGTATTATCGTCCTGTCTTTCATCCCGGGAATGGTTGCAAAAGGCACAAAAGGTTCCCTGTAGCTGAAGCCGGTGTAAATATCGTCTGCAATCACTATTAAATCGTATTTTTCGGCGATTTTTGCGATTTCTTCCATTGTTTCCACACTCAGGCAATTTCCCGTGGGATTGCTGGGAGAATTGATAACCAGCGCCTTTGTCCGTTCGGTAATCAAACTCTCCAGTCTTGCAACGCTGATCTGGAAATCCTCTTCCTCGTAAGTGGGAAGCTCAACGGGTATCCCTCTTGCCAGCTCCACCTGCTGGGGATAAGGGGTGAAAAACGGTGCCTGCAGGATGACCTCGTCACCATCATCGAGAATTGCCTCAAGGGCAAGATACATCCCAAGACAGGCCGATGCGCTCACAAAGACTTCTTCATCCTTTACATCCATTCCGTATTCTTCTTTATAATATTTGCAAATTTCGGCACGAAGCTCCGGGTCGCCGCGAAAATCCGTATATTTCGTATGTCCCGCCTTTGCATCCCTGAACGCACCATCGATGATAATATCGTGGGTCGTCAGGTCGGGATCTCCGAGGCTGAGATTAATCACATCCTCAAAGCTCTTTGCCATGACATCGGACTGCCCCATCGCCGTGGATTTGTCCTTCCAATACCGCTTTGCTATAAATCTGTGTTTCAAGCCTTCGCCTCCTAACTTTCTAACTTCCTAACTATATGCAAAACTTTCCGTTTCTGAAAATTTCCGTTTCTCTGCCGTCCTCTCCCGTCACCACGCAGCTCAAGTCTTCCGTGCCGAACATGAAATCCACATGGATTGCCGAGATATTAAGGCCCTTATTTTGCAGTGCTTCCATGCTCCTGTCCTCGCCTAAGATCATGTCCGAATATCCCGCCCCCAGCGCCATGTGGCAGGAAGCATTCTCATCAAAGAGCGTGTTATAGAACAGGACTCCCATTTGGTTAATCGGTGAGTCAAAGGGCACAAGGGCAATTTCTCCCGGATAGCACGCTCCCTCATCGGTTTCCAAAATTCCTTTGAGGATGTCCTGACCCTTCTTGGCACTGTAATTCGTGACTTTTCCGTCGGTAAATTCCAATCTCATTCCATCGATGATATTTCCCGCATAAACGAAAGGCATAGAGCTGTAAATAACCCCGTTTACCTTGTTTTTATGGGGCGTGGAAAGAATTTCCTCGGATGGGATGTTCGGTGCGAAGAGTTCACCATCCGGTTCCGGACAGTGACATATGCCGCCTGTGAAAATCGCATCGTCACAAAGTTCCATAGTAATATCTGTACCGAGGCTGTTCGTAAGATGAAGTTTTCTAACCTTGAGAGCGTTGATTTTTTCAACATTCTCCCGCATTTCCTTTATGTGCGCATCCCAGCCCTCAATGCCGCTTTCTTCGGTAACATAACAGGCCTTGAAAATCGCGTCCCAGAGTGCTGCCATAGCATCTTCGGCAGATTTATCCGGAAAAACTTTTTTAGCCCATTTTTCTCCCGCAAGGGCGGAAGCGCTCCATTTTACCAGATTATCCTTTTTCACAAAGGACAGATCCTTTAGCGGCTCGGAAGTGGCTTTTTTCCACGCAGAAAGTTTTTCATCGCTGATGCCGGCAAGTCCGTCCGGCGAATCGTTGTTAAGCCGAAGGAAACAAGCATCTTTATCGGCATAGGAAACCCGGGACTGTACCCACCAATCCGGAACATCTTTCAATGTATCAAGGGAGGCGTTTTGCAGCCGGATCCCTGTCAATTCCTGATCTGAAAAATGTATGACGACATCCTTTGCTTTCAGCTCGTAGGCCTTTCGCGCCAAGATCCGCAGAAATTCGATTGCGGTTACAGATGTTTCCTCTACCACCAAAATCTGGCCCTCACGCAAGCCCAAACCCCTCTTTAGTATGAGTTCCGCATAGTTTTCAAATAGCTTTTGCATTTTCATTTCCATTTCCATCTCACTTTCCCTCCCGGTTCAGGATGCAGGCGCTGTAATGATTTTCGTCTGTTTTCGCAAGTTCGTAGGGTGCTTCCTTACACGCATCGCAGGCAAAAGGACAGCGGGGAAAGAATCTGCAGTAGCTCACCGGATTTATCGGCGAAGTTACCTCTCCCTTAAGAAGCTCAGGCTCCGCATCCAGTTTCGTGATATCAATTACGGGAATTGCAGACAAAAGCGCCTTCGTATACGGATGCTGCGGGCTTTCAAAGAGCTCCTCCGTAGGTGCAAGTTCAACGCACTGGCCCAGATACATTACCGCGATTTCGGTGGAAATGTGCTTTACAACGCTCATATCGTGGGTGATAAACATGTATGCCAGCTGCCTTTCCTCCTGCAAATCCATCATCAAATTCAAAATCTGTGCCTGAATGGACACATCAAGGGCCGAAACCGGCTCATCGCACACTATAAACTCCGGGTTTGTTGCAAGGGCTCTGGCAATGCCTATGCGCTGCCTGCGCCCTCCGTCAAGCTCGTGAGGATAGGAATTTATCAGCCTCGGCGCAAGGCCTACTACTTCCATAAGTTCCTTTACTCTTGCGTGTACCTCGCTTTTCGTCTTGTACATTTTCCCTACTTCCATCGGCTCCCGTATGATTTCGGAAACCGAAAGGCGAGGATTCAGGGAAGCATAAGGATCCTGGAATATGAGCTGCATCTTTTTCCTGAGCTGTTTCATCTCCCGCTTTCCTATATTGGTAATGTCCTGGCCGTCAAAATATATTTCGCCGGATGTAGGTTCGGTGAGCCTTAAAACGGTTCTGCCCAGCGTTGTTTTGCCGCATCCGGACTCCCCTACGACCCCCAGGGTATGACCTTTTTCTATTTTAAAATTAACATCGTCAACCGCATGAAGCAGTCCCGACGGAGTTTTGAAATATTTTTTCAGGTGCCGCACTTCGATTTTCGGCGTATCTGTATTACTCATGCTCCTCACCTCCCTCAAACAAATGGCAGCTTATTATATGTTCGCCGCCTATATTAACTGGCATAGGTGCGGTTTGTCTGCATTTTTCCGTGCATTTCGGGCATCTCGGAGAAAATACGCAGCCCGCAGGCAGATCCATCGGATCCGGCATCAGTCCGTCTATAGGAGAAAGCCGCCTTGTCTTTTTATTCATATCGGGAATCGAGCCAAAGAGGCCGATTGTATAAGGATGATGTCTGTCATCCGTAAAAATTTCTTCTGCCCTGCCCGATTCTACGATGGTTCCCGCATACATAACCGCAACCTTATTGCAATTCTGCGATACAATTCCTAAATCGTGGGTAATCAAAATCATCGAAGTATTCAGGTTGTTTTTCAGCTCTCGCATCATGTGGAGCACCTGGGCCTGAATCGTTACATCCAGCGCCGTGGTAGGTTCATCCGCTATGAGAAGCTCCGGTTCCAGGGAAAGGGCCATAGCGATCACTACCCTCTGCTTCATTCCCCCGGAAAACTGATGAGGATATTCCCTCTTTCTGCTTGCAGGAATACCAACCATTTCCAGCATTTCATCCACCTTTTTGTCCATTTCCTCTTCGGAAAGATTCGGCATATGGATTTTAAATGACTCCTTTATCTGCTCCTCTATTCTGAGCACCGGATTAAGGCTGGTCATAGGGTCTTGGAATATCATGGAAATTCGATGTCCGCGAATCGCACGCATCTGTGCCTCGGACTTTTCGAGAATGTTCCCGTCCTCCGCAAATTCTATACTGCCACCGGTAATGAATCCGGTTCTCTTAGGTAAAAGTCGCATTATAGCCAGTGCCGTCGTGGTCTTTCCGGCACCCGTTTCCCCCACAAGGCCCAGGGTTTCCCCCTTGTTCAGGGAAAAACTTATGTCGTTGAGCACCGAGGAAACGCCGTCATCCGTGCGGTATTCTGCCGAAATGTGTTCGATTTTCAAAATTTTGTCTTCCAATTCGGGCACCTCCTAATTCTTCATTCTCGGGTCAAGGGCATCTCTGAGCCCATCTCCGAGCAGATTGAGTGAAATTACCGCCAGGGTGATCGCTCCTCCCGGGAACAGCACCAAATACGGTGCCTGACGCATGAAATCTCTGCCTTCATAGAGCATGGTGCCCCACTCCGGGGCAGGAGGTTCCACACCCATTCCCATAAAGCTCAGGGAGGCGATGATCAGTATCGAAGCTCCCATTGCAAGGGTTGCCTGAACTATGATCGGGCCGATGGCGTTGGGTATTATGTGCTTTATGATAATATGCCAGTCGTTGCTTCCGCAGCATCGTGACGCTTCCACAAACTCCTGATCCTTTATTGAAAGAATCGTGGAACGAATAACCCGGGCAAATACCGGAATATATGCTATTGACAGGGCAATAAGCAGGTTCGACATACTTTGTCCCAGAGCCGCTACTATGGAAATCGACATGAGCATAGGCGGTATCGCAAGGAGAATATCCATGAGTCGCATCAAAATATTGTCCTTAAAACCGCCGAAGTATCCCGCTATTGAGCCGATAAGCGCCCCGATTGCCACTGCGATAGCCATTGCTATAATGCTGAGGGTGAGGGAAATTCTTGCGCCGTAAAGGATTCTTCCGAATATATCTCTTCCCAAATTGTCCGTGCCGAACCAGTGCTCTGCGGAAGGTGTCTGCATTCTTTCCGACATATTCTGACCTATTACATCCGCATCGTAATCAACGGCAAATCCCGCGATGATCGCAGCCGCCGCCATCACCAGCAATATCCCCAGTCCAAGCATCGCCAGCTTATTCTTTTTCAAACGCATCATAACCGCCGTAAACTGACTGCGTGCTTTTAGTTCATCATTGTTCTTCTTCATAAAATCACGCCCTTTCGTACTGAGATCTGATGCGTGGATCTATATATGCGTATATGATATCCACTACCAAATTTACCAAGCTGTATGTAATCGTAATAAACATGATCGCTGCCATTACAACCGGCGTATCCTTCATCCTTATGCAGGTAATCAAAAGGGAGCCCAGGCCCGACATTGCGAAAACAGATTCCACTACCACCGCGCCGCCCAGCAAATACCCGAAGTCCACACCGATAACCGTTACGATCGGCAGCAGGGCGTTTCTGAGAGAGTGCTTTAAAATTATGCTCTTTTCCTCCGCTCCCTTTGCTCTTGCGGTACGGATGTAATCCTGCTTTAAAACCTCCAGCATCGTAGATCTTGTCATTCGCACAAGGGTCGCCATGGTTGCCGTCGACAGCGTAATTGCCGGCAGCACATAGCTGGCGAAGTTTGCCTGCCAGGTCGCCGGAAACCATCCCAAATTCAGCGCAAATACCATCATTAAAATAAGTCCCAGTACGAAGGAGGGTATCGATGCAAAAATTAATGCCGCAACCGTGCTCACAGCGTCTACGAAGGAATATTGCTTCACTGCGGAAATAACCCCCACAGGTACTCCGATCAGTGTAGCAAAGAACATTGCCACGGCCGCAAGGGTCAGCGTGGTGGGAAATCTGCTGAATATTTCCTCAAAGACAGGAAGCCCTGTCTGGTAGGACTCGCCGAAATCTCCGTGAAGCATATTTACCATATAATCAAAATATCTTACGAAGAAGGGATCGTTAAGCCCCATTTCTTCTTCTAATTTTGCCACCTGCTCCGGCGACGCGCTCTGGCCGAGTATCAGCTGAGCGGGGTTCCCGGGGGTCAGGTTCATGATAGTAAATACAATAAAGGAAATTCCTATTACTACAATTACCATCATACCCATTCTTTGCAAAATATATTTGCCCATAGTCTTGTCCTCTCTATCAACAGCAAAGGCATCCCGCAAATAATATGAGGACGCCCTTACTTGTTATTTTTAATATTTTGCTTGTGTCATTTTACGATTTTAGTTCCAAGAAAATCTCTTGATTTTGTATATTCCAAGGGCATTCGCCTGTACGCCTTTGAGGTTTGCATTTGTTGTAATTGTCGTAGGTTCATATACAAGTGAAGCTACATAAGCCTCGTCGCTGATATACTGGGCAACCTTTTCGTAAGCCGCGAGCTTTTCATCTCCCACAAGTTCTGATGCGTTTTCAAGCATTCCGGAAAGCTCATCCGAAACTACATGGGTGATGTTTCCGGTGCCGCCGTAGCAATCCTTATGGAACTGGCTGTACAGCAGTGAATAAGCGTCTGTGAACATTGCGCACCAGCTTGAAATAGTCATTTCGTAATCGCCCTCCGAATAAACATCCGTGGTATATGCACCGGCTTCGAGCATCTCAATCTTAACTTCGATGCCTACAGCCTTAAGGTCGGACTGGATGATCTGTGCTACCTTCTGAATCTTTGAGTCTTCCTTGATCTTGATGTGAAGCGTAAGGTTTTCCTGACCTGCTTCCTTGAGCAGCGCTTTTGCCTTCTCTACATCGTAAGTGTAGCCCGTTACCTTGTCGGAATATCCGTCACAGGTCGGCGAAATTGCGGAATTTGCAACAGTTCCGTTGCCTTCCAAAGCTCCTGCGATGATGTTCTCTCTGTTGATTGCGTAGTTTATTGCCTGTCTTACTCTTACATCATCCAGCGGCTTCGCCTCAATATTCATGTTAAGGGACAATACTGCCGCCAAATCTGTCGAATAGAAAGCTAAACTTTCATCGGATTTTACGGTTTCGATATCCGCATTGTTTATATTAAGGTAAGCGTCTGTTTCTCCGGCCTGAAGTGCAACCAGTCCGGTATTCTTGTCGGTGATAGGCTTGAATACAACTGTCTTGATTGCAGGAGCACCGCCGAAATAATCTTCGTTTGCTTCTACCGTAATGTGATCTCCTGTTTTCCATTCAACAAACTTGTATGCGCCGGTACCCATAGGCTGTCTTTCAACTGCGTCTTCGCCGTTTTCCTCTGCGTAGGCTTTACTCATAATCGAGAAATACGGGGAAGCAAGGCTTCCGATCATAGCGCCGAAAGGCTTGGTGAGAATCAGCTTTACGGTATAATCGTCAACTTTTTCCACCTTGTCGATAGCCGCGGTCATGTCGGCTGCCCAGCCTTTTTCAATGGTTCTGTTGATGGAATATACCACATCGTCGGCGGTCATAGGCGTTCCGTCATGGAATGTTACATCTTGGCGAAGATTGAAGGTGTATTCCTTTTCATCCTTTGAAATCTCATAGCTTTCTGCCAGAGATGGAACATATTCTCCGTTCTCGTTTTCTTCCACAAGATTGTCATATATAGCGTAGGTGATTGTAAATGTGCTCATCATAGCTATTGCCATCGGATCCAAAGAGTTTGGTTCTGATGCCAGCGCCCAGTTCAAATCTGTTCTGTCTGCGGATGATTCCTGGTTGTTGTTTCCGCCGCAGCCCGTGAATGTCATCATAAGCAGCAGGCAAGCCAAAAACATTGCAATTCCGCGTCTGTGCGTGTGTTTTAATTTGTTCATCTTTTTATTCTCTCCTCATGTAAAATTTTATGCTCGTAAAAGACGCTCCACAAATAACATAATACGGTATTATACAACATTTTTTTTCGCTATGCAATAGTTAATTTACTAAAAATGCGGAAATTTATTCAAAATAATGAAAATTTATTCACAGCGAAGTTCCATTTCGCACCTGTCTGCTCAAACCGGTCGCTATACAGCTCATAAAAAATAAGGATGGGCTGATTGCATAAAAATACCATCTCATCCACCGGACTTTGGACAAGGCGATTTTTTATGATTCCATATGTCTTACTCATACTGCTTACTTCTCCTCCACCTTTAGCCGGAGCACATCAGGTCTGGCATAATGGCCGCAGACATCGTGCTCCATCTTGCTTGCCGGAACTTTTTGCATATCAAGGTCAGCGTAAATTATACCCTCTTTATCCCAGAGCGTATCGGAAATCACATGGCCGAAAGGATCCACAACGCAGCTTCCGCCGCGGCATGCTATATCCGGCAGCTTTACAATCTCCCGGGCAGCGCTTTCCGTTTCGGGATAATCGGCTCTTGTAAAGAACATATCGCAGTTTATGAAATAGCAATGTCCTTCTATGGCAATGTGGCGAATCGTGTCCTGCCACTCGGCGTTATCGTTGGTATTCGGCGAAAGATAGAGGGAAATTCCCTTTTGATACAGCGCCACCCTTGCAAGGGGCATATAGCTTTCCCAGCAGATTAAATTTCCCATGGGACCCCATGGAGTTTCCATTATTGGGAAGAAGTCCCTGTCAGCATCCCCCCACACAACCCGCTCGCTTCCGGTGGGTTTAAGTTTCCTGTGATTCAGCGCATCTCCGTTTGGGGCAATCATCATATTGGAATTGTAAAGGGTTCCCGTCACGGCATCCCGCTCCGAATAGCCGATGCTAAGATAAATTTTCTTTTCCTTGGCCTTGCTTATCAGCTTCTGCATCTCCGGGCCCTCTGCCAAAATCGAGTTGTCATAATAGGTTTTCCAGTCCCTGCGCCCGTCCTCCTTTCGGCTGCCTACACGAAATCCAAAGGTCATGCCGTAGGGATAGCCGGGAATGAAAAGCTCCGGAAATACAATCAGCTCCGCGCCGTTATCTGCACATTCGTCAATCAGCTTCAGGGCTTTTTCCACACAGGCATCCTTATCGAACATTACCGGTGTCGCCTGAACCACCGCAAGCTTGCATTTGTCTTTTAAATCTTTCATATCAATTATATTCTCCTTTAAATTCCGTCTCCATGCGGCAATTATACACAAATACGCGCCAATCGTCAAGATACCCCGTGCCGCAAGAATTTGAGTGAATTTGAGAGCAAAAATTTGAAATAATTGCCGTGTCGAATTTTGTCGAAATTTTCGCCGCTGCAAATTCCATGATATCCCTTGCTTTTTATCCCATATTATGTTATCTTTGACTTACAGGTTCTGTATGTGTTCGCGACATTTGAACCTGAGAAAGGAGCATTTATGGAACAAGATAAGAGAAATAACTCTATTTACGACTCGCCGGATTTTCTTCCCTTTACCAATGACAACATCTTT
>CAVJCN010000013.1:0-13473 GCA_963647945.1 Absicoccus sp.
TACATGGCCCAAAATTCAGCAAACCGGCCCCCTTGGGGGGTATGGGGGGTATTTCCGGATTCGTATTCGGATTCTGGATTCGGATTCTGGATTCGGATTGTATTGGATTGGATTCTAGAAGCATCTGATATCATTTGATTGCAATTGATATCAGATGATATCAGATGATTGCAAGTGCCTGTTTCCGTTATCTTGCCAGCTTCCGGAGCAGGGAATTTGCTGACCTTGGTTCTGATTTGCTGGTGGTCGCCCCAGTTTGGAAAACACAGGTACGGCTCCCCGTCTACCTCGTAGAGGGTTACAGAGCCCATGGTCGCCAATTCTGCAAGCGTTTTTTGTATCGTTCCCTCCGTTACGCCTTTGCGCCGGGGGAATACAAAGCCTTTCAGAAGTTCGGGGTCAGCGCTTCCCCTGCCGAAATCATCGACATAGGTTATAAGGTATGTCCAAAACCGAAACTGGAAATCCGTCATGGCATTAACCGTCTTGCTAGTCCGGATGCTCTCCTTTAGGATTCTATTCGGCATTCCTCCTCACCTCCCGTCAGAAAGGAAGGTCGTTAGGGTCGCCCTCAACTTCTTCAAAACCGCCCTGCTCGCCCTCTGCGGGCTTTTCCTCGGCCTTACTGGTAGATTTGCTGCCGACAAAGAAAACATCTGTAGCGACAATCTCCACGGAGGTACGCTTGTTGCCGTTCTTGTCCTCATAGCTGCGGGTCTGAACAGGGCCCTCCACACCAATGGGGTCGCCTTTGTGGAACCACTGGTTCACGAATTCGGCGGTCTTGCCCCAGGTGACAATGTCGAGGAAATCCGCCTTTTCCCGGTCACGCTGACGGTTTACCGCAATGCGGAAGTTGCTGACGCTCTTACCGCTGTTCGTCTGTTTCAGTTCGGGGTCTGCGGTCATGCGACCGATAAGTATTGCTTTATTAAACATATGTAACCTCCTGTTATCCCCATTGGTCTGCCATAGCGGCAGCGATGCCGGGGGAAGTCTTACTTCTTGCTTTTGCGGTTCTTGGGTCGTTCCATGGGATGATCTTCCCGTTTTCATCCACAGCATGAGTCGCGGACGCTCCTGCAGAAAAGCCATTACGGTCAATTTCGCCTGGGTCTACCACAATGGTCGGCTGTAGCTTGGGAAGCCCTTTCAGCCATAGACAGGTTGTTTTTCTGGCATGATGCCCATACTCATACGGCTGTATGATCTGATCCGGTTTCCGCCATGCTGTTGACATATGGCCAACCGGGTTCTCTATGGCTATCTTCGGAATATCTGCCAAGGCAAACTCCATGAAGAAATTTACTGCCTCATGGCGATTGGCCAGTCTGTTAAGGGCTGCGTCTCCGTACCGTTCCACATTAAACCAGCGGTTCCCCGATACACAGAGATAAGTACAGGGAGGATGCGCTATCAGCAAATCCCACTTGCCGATCTCGTGCCAGGTGCCGTCCATGGTGGTAACGACACCGCCGGTAAGAACCGCTAAAGCGTCCCCGAGGATATGCCATTCGGGGTGCCCGCCGGACGGCTCCTGTATATCGCAGGAGTACGCCTCATGCCCTTTCGTTCGGAAAGCCTTGCAAACCTCCTGGCTTTCCTCACAGGCTACTAATACCTTCATCTGTCTCCTCCAAATAGTTGGTGTAGAATTCTCCCCGGAATGCGGGGATGTCCATATCGTAAATATCAAGGCAGGCTTGCTCACCTACCCGGTGCAGCCAGTCCATTACCTGGGCATTACCATGGGCGTGGACAAGGTGGCAAGGTTCGTGGCACAGCGCCACCCACAGGCCCATGCGCTTGCTTTTGGCCCGTAGGGCGTTGCCAAAGATTTCGTGCCTATCCAGCTTCACCCCGGAACGCTGGCACATAAAGCACCGGGAGGTATCTGCCTGTACTACGCTGGGAGCGTAGCCGTTCCGGTCAAGGGGTACTCCCCATTCGTTGTTCATTTGCCCCATTCCTCCTTTAGCAAGGCCAGCTCGGCCGGTGTGGCGGTGTCTATGCCTTGTTCTTTGCAGTCTGCGATAACTGCATCCAGCAGCCGGGACATCTGCTTTGTGTTGTAGGTGCTGCTGCCGTAGTACAGCCGGATCACCAGATGGTCACCGTCCGGCTCATAATCTACCTGTTCCGTTACCCAGCCAGTCCCCAGCATCTCCCATGCTGTGCGGACGGTCTTAGCGGCTTCCGGTTCGATGTTGTGAACATCCTTCCAGATGCCGACCTCCTTAATGTACTTCCGGTACAGCTCCTCCTTGGTCAGCGGGGCCGCCTGGGTGGAAAGGGTAAAGGCCAGATCATCAAGGAGTGCCCACAGGTACGAGTTGGCCGAAAGGCTCCGGCGCTCGTGGTGCTCCTTTAACTCGGCAGCGTACATTTTGCCGGGCTTCATCTCGTCCAGGAAGCCTTGGGCGGCTGCGGCATCCTTTGTGTATAGCGTGATGCCGTAGCCGTTCCGGTCTCTCGTCCAGTCAGCGCTATCAAACCGGAGCCTTGTTTTCATTCTTCTTGGCCTCCTTCATGCATGGCCCGCACAGCTTCCGGCCGAACATCTCCTGCGAATAAAGGACAATCTCCCGAACCGGCCACATGGATCCGTCCTTTCTCCGGATGGGCGTGATCTTCTTCCCACAGCAGTCACAGGTGGCGGTGATATCCTCGACCGGCTCTCCGGGCTGGCCATAGCTAAACACAAGGTTTCCCTTGCTGTCGGCAACGGTAAGATATGTAATCTGCTCGCCGTGGACTTCCATTTCCGCAACCGAGAACCGCGCCCATTTGTCATTGCTGTCCACAGGCTCAAACTTGCCGTTTGCGTTCTTCTGGGTTTTCATGGGAACAATGATGTTGATTTTGGTATATAGCTCTCTGCCCAGCCCCCAGCAGAAGCAGGCCCGCTTGAAGCTGTCGGAGCTTTCGCCCTTTTCCTTTTCGGTGTAGCTCTCAGTGCCGCAGTCTGCTTTCCACACCCATTCGTCATGCATGGGGTCAACCCGGATACCTACCCGGCAGAAAAGATTGCCCTTGCACTCGTAGTGCTCACGCTGCCAGTTTTCGGGTCCTACCGTCTCATCCAGGATGCGCATATCGCACCGGGCATCCTTATAGCACAGGAGCACAGCCCCTCTTGATGTGTACCGGTCAACCCGCAGGTCAACCTCGTCCGCCCGCAGCGGTCTGAATTTAATCATGTTATACACTCCTTACTCTGTACTGCTCTGCCCATTTGTCGATGCAATCCACATGGACTTTCTCGAAATCTATTTGGTAGTAGTCCTCGTCCTCGTAGATGGGATCACCACAGGTGGCACAGGTTCCTATGATGAGATCGTCAGTGTCGTAGTCGTCCAAAATGCTCACGCTTCCACGACCTCCCCATTTTTCAGCTTGTAAAATACACCGGGCTTTATAGTCTCACCGTCTACCTTTACCGCGCGTACCTCTTTAATGGGATAAGTCTCACCGTCCCAACCGCCCCTTTCGGTGAGGACGAGCCAGCAGCCAAGTGCACCGGATGCCTTACTGCCAATGCCGGTTACTATGGCAACAGATTCTTTGCCATCTACGGCGGCTGCGCTCTGGTTGCCGGTGTTGGTAGCAGCGCTTTGGTTGCCGGTATTGGTGGCAGCGCTTTGGTTGCCGGTATTGGTGGCTGCGCTTTGGTTGCCGGTATTGGTGGCTGCGCTACAGTCGCCGGTATTGGTGGCTGCGCTCCAGTCGCCGGTATTGGTGGCTGCGCTCCAGTCGCCGGTATTGGTGGCTGCGCTTTGGTTGCCGGTATTGGTGGCTGCGCTTTGGTTGCCGGTATTGGTGGCAGCGCTCCAGTTGCCGGTATTGGTGGCTGCGCTACAGTCGCCGGTATTGGTGGCTGCGCTCCAGTCGCCGGTATTGGTGGCTGCGCTCCAGTCGCCGGTATTGGTGGCTGCGCTTTGGTTGCCGGTATTGGTGGCAGCGCTACAGTCGCCGGTCTGATTGTCGCAGCTCTCGGCTTTTTCCTTTATGTACTCAACAGCAGCATTTACGAGACCGGGAATACCGATTTCCGCCCGGAGCTTGATTTTGGTACCGACCCGTTTGGTATCGTCGCTTTCCATTTCATCAGTCACTCCGTCCAGGTCAGCCACAAAAAACCGACTATCAGCAGGGTTGTAATGGGCGAACACATCCAGTGGGTACTCACAGCCGTGGAATCCTTTGTCGCAGAGCTTGGCTTCCGCCTCCTCGTATTCCTTGCCAAGCTTGAATTGGAAACCACGGCATTTCATATCTTTATCCATCCCTTTGTAGACGATCACTTGACATTCCTCCCCAAATCCTGTATATTGGTGGTGCTTAATCTACCTTTGCCCTCATTGGCTTTTGCGGAGCCTTTGGGGGCTTTTCTATGCTTGTACTCCTCCTGCTGACGGCGGATGCAGCTATGAATCCAACCTGTAAAGCTGTGATAACCCATTTCCACCAGCTGTTCTCGGAATTCAGCCATATTAACGAACTTCTTTTTGACGCGAACAGTCAGCTTGTATTCGGATTCCCGCTTCCTGCGGGGCTTGTCCGCTATCAGTGCTTCCGCTTCGGCAGTGCGCCGGATGCCGTAATACTCCGGCCGTTTACACATACTGTCCAGTGGCTTGGTGTAGCCGGGAAACTTCTCCCGGATGGCCGCTATCCTCTCGTTCTGCTCCATAGCCTTACCTCACCAGCAGCAGGATAGCCGCTGCCACGAAGATGGTGCCCATGCCGAGAACTACGGCCAAGGCTTCTTGCAGCCATTCCTTTTTACTCATCTTCCTGTACCTCCTTTTGGGGCAGCTCCGGCAGGAATGCCCACCACTGGACTTCCAGAGCGGTGCTTACATCACTGCTGACATTAAACATCCGATGTTCGGTGCTGAACCGCAGGGTAGCGTAGCTGCTTGGTGTCGTCTGGCACAGGTAATACCCATCCTGGCTGGGCACGATCTTGTCCGAGTTAAACCACCGGATATGGGCCCCCAATGTTGCTTCCATGTTGTTCCTCCTTCTTTTCTACCCCGTTTGGTGGAAAAAACTTCTTGACATCTTTTATTGGGATAAATAATGCATCGCAGACCTTATAGACTTCCTCCAATGTCCATGGGGTCTTGCAGATCATTCTGTCGCTGATCTGCTGGCGGCTCATACCGGTTCGCTTCCCAAGGCTTGTCTGGTCGTGGCCAAGTTCCAGCATCAGCGCCCGCAGTCTGCGGTAGGTATCAACCTTCCTTGACATTGCCTTTCCTCCTTATCCAGCAAAATACAGCAAAACATTGATTACGGTTATTACCACAGAAATGGTGCAAATTGCGATTTGCCACCGGATGAGTTTTTTATCATCCATCGTTACCACCCCTTTCCTTAATAAGCTCGTCCAAAGCAGCGTTAAAGCGCTGCTCTGCGTCTTTGGGGCTGCGGTGACCGTTGAGAACCATACTAAGCCACTTTGTAGAGCACCCAATTTGGGCGGCAAGTTGCTGCGCAGAAACTCTATTGTTGTGCATTCTGCCAACAAGTTCGCCCGTCCATTGTGCAGGCATCCGAAAATTACCTCCTTATTAATTCAAATTGTTGAACTTCATTGCCCTTTGTGGTAGAATAAATTTGCGAAATAAATTCAATAATGGGCAATGGCGAAATTCACATTCGTGAGTTTCTATGCTTAGTATAATTCATAAATTTGAATTATGCAAGCATTAGAATTCACAAATTTGAATTTTTGTTGTGATGCACAAAAAGGAGCGTAGAATTTGTGTTTTATGACAAGTATTGTGAATTGTGCAAGATGAAGGGGATTACACCAACCAAGGCTGCCGCGGAAATCGGCCTTGGAATGGGCACCCCAACAGCATGGAAGAAAAGAGGGACATATCCTAATCCGACACAGGCTAAAAAGGTTGCACAGTATTTCAATGTTTCAATCGATTGGTTAATGGATAACGAAATAGAAAAACAGCCCGCCATATTTGGCGAGCTGTCGGGGCCTAAGAAAGCTCTGTTTGATTTCGTAATGCCTCTATCAGACGAGGACGCTGAGACGGTTCTGCAGATAGCACAAATTGTACTTGCTCGCAAAAAAAGGTAAACTGTTCTGGGGTCATTTGTGAAATTGCCTTTAAGATTTCATACTTCTTCTCCATTGTGCTCCCTCCATTTTGTCGAATATTGTCTGTCGAATCCGCTTTCCTTTTTTGGCAATGTCTGCTATGATTAAATTATACCAGTTAAAACAAGGAATTCCACACCTATTTTGGAGATTTATTCCCCGTACGGGGATTTTCACCCCAATTTGGGGAATTTTCAAAAATTTTTGTGATTGGAGATGCTTTCATGCCGTGTTTGGACGATGTAGAGAAATCTCGTGCCTTGTTCATCGATGCCGTTAACAGACAGAGACGGACACTTGGGAAAACCAATCGAGACTTGGAGGAACACTCCGGTGTGTCGGAGAAAAATATCAGCAAATTCTTCTGCGATTCGCTCAAAAACCCGAACTTTTATAATGTGGTAGCCATCTACAAGAGCTTGGGCGTTTCTATCGACGAAATTTTCATGCCGGAGCTGCACCAGAAGGAGCAGCCGACCGCACAGACGGCGAAGAATGATATCCGGCACAAAGATGAAATGATAGAGATGATGAAAGAGCAGATAAAGCAGCGCCGGAAACTAACTAATATCCTTGTTGCAGTAATTTTTGTTCTGCTGGCGCTGATGATCCTGTACCTTGTGCTCATTGATGCACAGAATCTAAACTACGGCCTAATTCGTGGTTAAGAACAAATGTTCGTTACAAATATAATAGTACACCACAGGGTGTCCAATAGAAGGGACTTTTGCTATGAAAAACGAGAAAGCTAGATTGGCTCTTATCATTTTTGGAATCTGCGGAATCCTGTTTTCGATTACCTTACTTTTTGGTGACAGAAAGATTATTGGTGTTATAGGCATTGTTTTTTACGCATTCTGCATTTTCGTTGGATTTTCAAAAAATCCTGGGAATAAAACTTCAAACGCCCACCAAAAAGAAAATTCGAAAAAAGATGCCACACAAAAAACGCCAAAGGCGATTATGAAAAAGGAAAGGGGGAAAAAGGAGAAAGCCAACGCCCAAAAAGCAAAAACGACCATATCTTATATCAAGCATGATTCTTACAACGGGAAGCACCTCTCGTATGAATACATAGCGGATTTCACGCCGGTTAATCTGGATGCCATTCACAGCCTTATTGAAGATACCTCTTTACAAACCAACCATCAATTCAAATGGGAGTTGGGGGACGGAAAGGTAAAGCTGCTTTATGGCGGAGAATATGCAGGTGATCTATACTTTAAGTTCGATATGTTTTCAGACTATGCAAGGCGTGGCGATCCTGTTGTCGTTTATCTGAACGAGGCCGATGATGCCACCGGAAATTATAAAGTCGAAATTGCTTTCTTCCGGGATAAGGAGAAGCAGTATAAATATAGGGAGCAAACCGTTGTCGCATTAACCGCTTACAAATCTGATGATTGCCAAGACATAATATCAAATTTGGAACATGGAGACGAAATAAAAATAGAGTTCGACTGGGACAATGAAAGGTATATTGCAGTGTACGGCGATCGGATTGGGAACATCCCGGCTAAAATTGCGAAAAAACTGGATGAACAAGAACCGGTTTTTGTTGCTTTTGAGGAAGCAATAGCGGTCGAAGAACGAGAGGATTACACTGATATTTACGAGCCGTATATAAGAATCTATTGGTAAAAGAATACCGCCCCCGGAAACGAGGGCGGTTAATTGCAGGAGGATAACATGAAAGAGAGAACGAATACTGCAAAATGGTTGGAAAAGCAAGGTCGCTGGCAAATTGCTGTGCAAAAGGACGGAGTGCGAAAGAGTTTCACAAGCAGCAGGCCCGGCCGGGAAGGGCAGAGAGAAGCAAACCGCAAGGCCGATGAATGGCTGTCCTCCGGCATCAGCGGCACCAAGCTGCGCCTGTCAGAGTTGCACGAAAGCTATATGGAGCAGCTTAAAATACACACATCAAAGAGTAATTGGCGGCCGCAGGACAGCCGGTGGCGTACATGGGCAGAACCAAGGATTGGTCACCTAAAGGTAAGTTCCCTTTGTGATGGTGTTTTGCAAAGCGTGATTGATAATGCCTATCACAACGGAAGCCTATCCAAAAAGACTTTGCGCAGCTTGCGTGCTGATCTCGTTGCGTTTTGCAAATATCTCCGCAAAATGAAACTGACAAGCTATGCGCCCGAGGACATCACAATCCCGAAGGGAGCGCAAGTAGGCGTCCGGAATATCCTCCAGCCGGAGGACATTATCACGCTATTTTCGGTCGATACAACCATGTATCGGGGGAAAAAGATTGTTGACCCATATATCAACGCCTACAGGCTTGAGGTGTTGACTGGCCTGCGCCCCGGCGAATTGCGTGGGATAATGGTAAATGACTTAAAACAGGGGAAAATTGAAATCAGGCGGTCGATAAACGAAATAAACGAAATCACCACAGGCAAGAATGAAAACGCAATACGCAGCGTTTTTCTGGGAGAGCTTGCACAGAAGATTGTAAATAGTCAGTTGCAACAATCAAATGGCATTTACCTATTTAATATAAAAAACACTCCGCACTACAGAGAAAACTTTTTCCGTTACTGCCGAGCGAACGGAATACCCAAAACAACGCCTTATGAACTTCGCCACACATTTGTGTCAATCGCTCAGTCGTTGCCGGAAGGATGGGTAAAAAAATTGGTTGGGCACTCAAAAAGTATGGATACATTCGGTGTTTACGGGCACAATGTGGCCGGTATGGAGGGGCAAATCAGAGGTGCCCTAGATAACACTTTTTCCTCCATTCTTGATAGGCAGGAATAAAAGTGAGTTATTTTGTGAGTTACAAGCAAAAAGAAAAAGCCCAGTTTTCCGCTTGAAACTGGGCTTTTTCGATGGTGCCGGTGGTGGGACTCGAACCCACACGCAAAATTGTGTTGTTGCCGTAAAGTGTAGGAATTAAGCGGTTTTTTGGACTTTCATTCCGCTAAAAAAAGCATGAAAAACTCACTTTCGGAACAAAAGTGAGTTACAAAGTGAGTTATTTTGCAACCGTATCGTACTGCTCAATAGCGGACAAAATTCGCCCACGCAGCGCCTGTGCGCTGGCGTGTTCGGTGTTGTACTTGTCTTTCAGCTCTTCCAGCTCGGCCAGCAGCTTGTCGTAGTCCGTCATTTCCTCTGCCTTATAGGTTACGCCGAACCAGTCGCACACGCCTTTGCAAAGTGCTTCGGCGATCTCCTTTTTGTTTTCCACCAACCACTGGGCATCGGCTCCGTTATCGTGGAAAGCAAGCTCCGGGTAAACAGAGAGCATCGGGGTTCTGCCGATCTCCACGAACTCGTCCCTCTGGTATACGCCCCTCTTGGTCTTGCGGGGGTAAATCTCCATCAGACGGTTGTAGGTCATGGTGCAGGCCCTATCGCTGGCACCACCGGCTTTTCCATACCGCAGGACAGTAGGCCCCTGTGCTGTGCCCTCTTTGAGGGTGGCGGTACTGGCATTGGTGTGGATGGGCATGTAATAATCAGCGCCCCATGCTATTCCATCGTCTACACGCTGGTAGATGTTGAGGGCCGGGTCTGCTACCTTTACCTCAAACCCGCACCGGGTGAGAGCCTCGGAGCAGTAAGCGCCGATCTCTACACACACATCATGCTCGTACACTCCGGGATAGCCGTAGTATGGCCCATGAGGATTAGGTCTGCGCTCGGGAGAGAGATAAACCTTACTCACCGCTCACGACCTCCTCATGCTGGTACACTTCCACAGGCTTCTTTACCATACCGGTGGTGGCTGCGTCATATGTACCATTCGCGGCCAGCGCAACAATAACAGCGTTCAGCAGGCAAAGCACCACGCCCTGTACCGTCAGCGCAGAACCGTTAAAGGCTTCCGCGCCAATGAGGATGGCCACAGAGATGATATAGGCCAACAGCTGGGTGTTGATGTTCTTGAGGGGGGTCTGCTTGAGGAACTGGGTGATGATGGTGACCATCATTACAGCGCCAGCATAGGTACCAAGGGTCTGCCAAGTTACAAATTCGTTCATTTTATGTCCTCCTTAAAGGAATTTGAGTTCGCCACGAATACAGCGGTCGTGGACGCTCTTTATGTTGCGGATCGCTGCATCCGCTTTGGAATTGATGTAAACATCTTCGTGCTCTACACAGTACTCGGTGTAGTTGTCGATGTCCTCCAGCACATTGTTAAAGGATTCCTCGCTGTGGTTTACCCCACGGCGAAGCTCGTCCGAAAAGCGCAGGATTCTGATGCGGCACATGTCTGCCCGGTAGCGCTCGTCCGAATCAATATGCTGTTGCAGCTTATTGTCTACGGCTGTCATGCCGGAGATAATCTGATCCTGCTTGTCCTGCTTGCGGTCAATGCGGTGCAGCAGCCAGCTGATTACAGTAGCCAGTGCGCCGGAGCCGAGGAGGGCCAGTGCAATTTCCATGGGTTATGCCTCCTCGAAATACTGGCCTACCAACTCATGCGGGAGGTACTGCAAAACAATAGTCCCGGTCTCATTCAGACGCTTGCAGAGGTAGGTCTTATTATCCTCCGGGTCGAGGTAGTACTTGCCGTACTCGTATTCCATGCCGCGGGCAGCCGGGATAGGATCGTCAACAGTGCCAGCGTGCTCGGCATCGATTACCACCCACAGGGCCGGGGTGTTATGCGGCTCCCAGCCAAGCTGGGAGGTATGGGCGGTAAGGCACTTATATAGCTTTCCATCGTCCCTCCGCCGGTCTCCTGCAATATAGTCGGTATCAGCCGCCCATGGCAGGAACAGCATGGGGCTTTTCGCAGCGTCCGCATCGGTCATGGTACCGGTCACGCTGTCAATGCTTGTCCGGATTTCCTGCGCCTGCTCCAAGATGTCATTCCGCATCGGCTGTTTCCTCCGTTTCTACACCAAGCGTCTGCAAAGCTGCTTTCAGCTGTTCCAGCTCTGCATCCTGCTTGGCTTTTACTTCTTTGGCTTTTTCGGTGTAATAACCCATTAAGTCACCCCCAATATTTCTAAGGCTTCTTGCATATCTGCTTGTACTAAAAGTGCTTCCTCAAGTGGTGTGAGAACTTCGGAGCCATCGCGATAGAATTTACCGTCATTGTAATCATCGCCAATGGCAACTGGTTTATCTGTATGGACAAGGTTTAACCCTGCGGAAATAAGGCTATCTGCTCCGCGCTTATCAGCGGAAACGATGTTGGTTACTTTTGCGTTTTCAATTAGTGCGTACATGGTTGTGCCTCCTTATGCAAAGCGGATGAGGATAACGCCGGAGCCACCAGCAGCGCCGTATACATACCCTTGTTTTGAACCGATACACCCGCCGCCGCCACCACCACCTGTGTTTTCTAAACCAGCAATCGACGGGGTAGCTGTCGGAGATGCACTCGAAAATGGTGTTTGACCAGAATACGCACCATCGCCGCCGCCTCCTGTTCCACCTTTTCCGTTCACATATGATGTAGATGCATTGGTTGTCGCTACGTCTCCAGCACCGCCGCCACCTGCGAATAATTCTCCGTCAGCGTCTCCAAAAGCACGTGTAGTTGTTCCTTGCCCAACGCCAACCACATTGTAGCCGCCACCGTTGGAGCCATTAGAGCCACCATCTCCGCCACTATGCGAATATGTCTTTGACGGGTACCCAGAACCGCCGCCAGAGCCACCATATCCACCGCCACTGATTTGTCCACTGTAACGGTTAGATGATTTCCCGCCTTCTGCGGAAACATCATTTATCGAGGTTGTTCCACCCTCTCCACCATAATTGCCACTACCTGTAGAAGCTGCGCCCCCAGCTCCTCCTGCACCAATTACAGCCGCGTATTGTGTGTCTTTAGAAAACGCAACTCTCTGTGTCTTGGTATATCCACCACCACCGCCACCACCAGAATGGTAATTGCTATTATAAGAAATCGCAGCAGAGCTATTTCCGCCACCACCTCCACCAACAACAAATACATCAGCATAGCAGTCTTTGCTAAGTGTCAGCACACCACTTGTTTTCAGCTTCAAGATGGTCTTTTCTTCGTTATACCATTCGGCATTGCCGGTATAGGTGTAGTCGGGGACTTTGCTTCCTCCCCCGCCCAGCGTAATAGGATTACCTAATATACTCATTTTTCACCCTTTCCGGGGCGATGTATTAGGTCACCCCTAAGATATTTAGTGCGTTCTGCATGTCTGCTACATAGCTTTCGCCGGAGAGGGATTTCCACGACTGGGAAGCTGTGTCATACAGATATGCGTTGGTTAATTGTGCTATGTTGTTACTGTCACCGAGGTAGGCATTGCGCAAATAGGCCGTAATCTTAGTTTTGCCATCGTTCACAAGCGGGAACGGATTGTCAAAGCCAAAGTCGGCTTGCAGGAACAAGTGATTACTCTGCAATGGGGTGTTAACTGTAAAAGTTCTAACGCTGCTTACAGTAGGTTGTGCGGACAACTCCCTGGTTCCGCCAAGAACCCATAATGTGCTTCCTATTGTCCCGAAGAATGCAGTATTTGCACATTCTGGAAAATTGGTTGCGATAACTGTGCCAGTGTTGGTTTCAGTGTCAAACCTTACTACTTTATATGGAGAATTACCACTACCAGATGACGCACAAACAAAGTAAATGTATTTACCAAATACCATACAAGGGGCACCAACAGCAAATGTGTTACCATCATCTTGTGCCATATACGGTGCGGCTACCCTTGTCTGTGTTGAAATGTCATAAATATAGATTATATTGCTCAATCCGGAGTTAGTGCGTCCGCCTATAATGTAAAGATTCCCGTTTAGCGCAATTACACTTGGCGCCCTTAGAGAAACGCCATTCCAAGCGGAATAAGAGTTTGTCGAGATGTTATAAGTGCGGATGTATTGGTAATCATAAGAGCCGTTTTGTCCACCACAAATATAAATATTCCCATTATAGTAAGCAGCTGAGCAGTAATAAGAATAATTGTCCGGGAAAGTCGCCAAGTCAGTAATGGTGTTGTTTGCTGTGTCAAATACAAAAGCTTTTTTGGGGGTGCCGCCGAAACAATACAGCTTATCATCCACTGCGCATACTGTGCCACATGTCCATGTGAAGCCGAGGTTATAAACGGTTTCTGTTTCACCTGTCTCTGTGTTAAATCTCAGTATATTTGACTGCGCAGTATTTGTGTAACCGCCAACAGCGTAAATGTATTTACCAATTGCAGCATTTTGAAAGCCTTGTGACGCCATCACCGATGGCAATGAATAACTTGTTGTCGATACAATCTCATTCCCGTAATTCAGAACCGGGCTGCACTCCACCTTGTCCGGCTTCCCCGAGAGCGGCACCCACAATTTAGTAGTGTCGCTCGGCGGGGTAGAACCGTAATCAATGTTGAGTTTTACCCCCCCCC
>CAVJCN010000014.1:0-13315 GCA_963647945.1 Absicoccus sp.
GTTTTACCCTCAACAAGTGGTAATGAAAAGCCAAAAGTAATGGCATTAATATTAAGGACTTCCAGCCTTTCATTCAGTAATCGTCTGACTTTACTCATCGACGGATTAAATACAGTCGCTTCAACAGAAACAACCTCGCATATACTCCCAGTTGTGTGACCTTCTTTTTTTGCAAAAGTCTCTTCATAAAGGCCATTAGTAAACTTCGGCGTTACTGATTGAAAGTCGAAGTCTGCTGGTGACACAAAATTCATAAGTATTCCATATGCTTTCTTCCGAAGCTCAGATAAAATACGACTGCGATCTTCTTTCAAATCATTAATCGTAAGTCCCTCATTAAAGGGCCCGATTTGGACAGATGTTTCTTCGGAAATCGTGAAGGTCATGTTCGACACAACAATCTCTTCGTGTTCAATTTCTTCCTTACCATATTTATCCGCCAATTCTTTGGCAGCTTTTTGTAATGAAAACCGGGCATCTAAATAATCGATATTCGATAAAGGAACAGGGATCTCGATGTCTTCAAGCAGAATCGGAATAATAATCAAATGCTTTCCTTCTATTTTTTCACGTAGAGCAAAATCAATCTCCTCATCAACCCACTTAGACTTCAACGATGCTACCGATAAAAATACTAAGTAAATATCTGATTCATGTATCCCTTTTAAGATCTTAGTTGTATAACTATCGCCGGAAGATATATTTTTTTCATCCATCCACAAATCAAAACCGTGCATGGATAATAGAAAGGCAAACTTCTTGATTTTACTGGAATCTTCGTGACTATAGCTGATAAACAATTTTTTCTTCATAATTATTGTCACCATATTCTGTCTAATTGTATCGCCTCAGAAATCATCTCTCGATTTATTCTGTCATCGGCGAGAATATTGAATGATTCCATGAAGACACCTCCTGATAAAATCATCATTTAGATTAACTTCTCTTTTTCAATGCGATAACCCATTTTTACGATCAGCTTCAACGTCTCAAATGCTGTGCTCCTGTCATAGCCTTTTTCAACCTCTGGCAACTCGGCGTAGGGGATGAGAAGCGGCGTGGTTTTCCTCTCAGCGTCCTTTTTCGCACCATAAACCCACCCCTCGGCAATACGACCGGCGGCCCATACATCATGAACGTTTTCTGCAATTTTCTCCGATAGAGCAAGCAACTCCTCCGGCAAAGTTACGCCGCTTGTATCAACAGGTTTTGGTTTATACATGTTATTTATCCTCCTCGCTCATGTAGGTTCCGTTAATCACCTTTAGCAGTGTATGTCCGATATTATTTATCTCTTTGGGTTTCCAAATGGTGACCACACCCAGCACATTTCCCCGACGATGTTGCATGGCGTTAACATGCGCACTCGTATAAAGGGGCTTTTCCCGCGTATCTGCGACCAGAACGGCAGTAGCATTAATTCCAAGGTACCTCTTGTATTAACAGAGATAGTATAGTGGCATTTCAATGCATCACTTATTCTGATTCGAGATACTTATTCCTCAGAGGAGCGCTTTTCGTCTTTTTCAATTTCCATGATATCCTCCACACGGCAATCCAGCGCAACACAGATTTTTAGTATCACATCTGTGGTCACATTTTCTCCCTTGCCAAGTTTAGCGAGGGAAGATGAACTGACGCCTGCTACTTTCCGCAGGTCTGACTTCTTCATATTTTTGTCAATCAGCAACTTCCAAAGCCTGTTATAGCTCATTCTCATATTAGTTTTGCTCCTCTTTGTTCCAAGATCTACCGTAAAGTTCGCAATTTCCATCAGACAGTCTTAAAACGCAATTGCGCTCCAGAATGGCCTGTGTATCAGCCGTGTATGCTGCCTGCTTATCAAAAGCGATAAAGATTTGCTTATCGCTTTTCTCATAAATTTTCATGATTCCATCAATCGCACCGTCGCTGATATTTTTCAAAATCAGCGAATCGTGTGCTATCGCTGGCAGAGCAGTGGTGAATAGCACAGCCAAATCATAGATGATCATGCTTCTGAAATTAGCGCCGGTACCTGTGTCGTCAGGGGTTTCAAATTTGTATCTGTTATAGCTGTCAAAACGCAGATATGGCGGTTTACGAGGCTCGGAGTGTAACTGTGCATCAAATTCCCGCATTTTGTCGTTTAACTCGGTCTCAATGTCCAAGAGAATGCTTTCAATTGCCTTCTTCAGAATTTCATCGGCTCTGGCCTTAGCATCTTGCAATCCCTTCAATGTAAGAAATGCCTCGTTTTGTACTTTCAAAGCATCAATTTTTCCCTTAATTTCAGCATGCTTGTCTAAGAATTCCTTTGAGATGTTGCCAATGAAACCCAAGGCGCTTATGTGGGTTCTAACTTCTGCAAGCTGCTGATCCAGAGAGTCAATTTCACATTTTATGGATTGCCGCTCGGTAGAAAACTGCTCATCAAGGATTTGTGCCAGTTTCTGATGGTATCGTTCCACTTCATACAATTTGCGGATATTTACGCCTGGGAAAAACTCCTGTAGCGCAGAGAGGTCAGCTTCTGTGGGATAAAGCCCATACTCCGAACTCATTGTCACCAGCTTTAGTTTACGCTGCTTGGACTGTAACTCAGTTTCAAACATCAAACGTTGGGCATCAAGCTGGGCTTTCTCCTTGCCTTTCTCGATTTCTTCTTCGGTATGCCCTTGATCTGCCTGCTCTGTAAGTGTACTGAGTTGAATTTCGAGATCCCTAATGAGAGCGAGGTTTTCCTCGTATTTATCTTTGCCGCCGACAAGGCTTGACACAAAGTGGTATTTTCGAGCCTCTTTAAAGACATCGAGTTTCTTCTTTTCCTCGGCAAGGTTCTGACGGTATACTTGAATGTCTTTATTCCTGTCAAACAGAGCAACCAACAGGGCAATGGATTTTTCCATATCCTGTCCTGGGATACCTCTCAGTGGCCGGCGTTCATCTGTATTATCCTTGCCGTAGATTCTGAAGAAACTGCTTAATGCTATTCTGAAAGACAAGCCATCGAAGTCCATATGATACTGCACTTTCAACCAGTTTACAAACTCATCTTTTGTCCAGTATGGCCCCATCAAATCATAGTTCTCTTTGCAAAGAAATACCTTATTGGCATCCTCTGTAGCACGGGCAAAATAGTGCTTTTGACCACAGAACTGGAATGCGAAGAATATAGTATGGTGTCCAATGTGCTTTACGCCATCACTTTTCAGATAGGTGTCGCCTCCAAAGACAAAATCTATTGCCAGCATAGCAGAGGATTTTCCGATAGAATTTGCGCCATCCTCTTTGCCAAGTACGACATTCAACCCCTTTTTGAATCGAATCGGAGGACGAATTTCACCCTGTTCCATAAACACTGGGGAGAACATCTCTACAAGCATATAAACACCTCACCTTCATCATTAATATCTGCTGCCCGCAGAGCATATAGGCAATCCATGACGGATAAAAAATCTGTCGCATCATTGAGTTCCGGTTTCAGTTTATCATATAACTCAAACACAGGGACAGGACTATCTTTGATTTCACTCAGCACTTTGGGTATTAACGCCATGGTGCTGTTTTTATATGAGTATAATTTATTCGGTAATTGCATCGAACACCTCGCAGCTCTGAACGAAATAGGAAACAACGATCTGACAGTAGATATCTTCCTGCAGACTTATTCGATGGATTTTTGCAACGATCTCGTTAAATATCTCCATATTAGTTTTTCCTGCTTTCTTCAGGCGTCTGTATATAGCTTTCATCTGATCCTGTACTTCTTCGTAGTCGATTTCACCACGTTTATCGAGGCTAATCATAATTTCTTTGATTTTCACGAAATATGTGGTTACATACAGATTTACAGTTTGGTATAAGGCGATGTTATCCGAAGGCCGTAACTTCTGTCGGATCTCTTTCGGATCAAGGGAAGCATCTGCGAGCTCCTTCTCATTTAGCTTTTTGATTTTACCGATAGCTCGAACAACCCCCTTTTCCAGTGGCAAATCATCAATTAAACTCAGATTTTGGGTGCGAGTTTCTAGAATCTTTTTCACATTCAAAAGTTCTTTGCTGACTTTAGAATTGTCATCAATTGAATATGTAGCATAGCACTGCGGACACAGCGCCAGAAGGTTTCGTACCTCTGGTGCTTTCTTTTTGTCTATCACACTGACACAATAGGCATCTGCTGCCTTTCCGCCTTTGGAAACAGTTAACGGTCTGCCGCACCCTGGAAAAGGACAGTAATGGCCGACTTCATTCAGAAGGTAGTAACCGTATTGATTTCGCAGGTCGGTTTCGGCTTGTTTCTGTTTTTGCTTTTCCAGTTCACTCTGCTGGATAAGCCCAGCACGAGTCTGGACAATTTCAACCATCCAATCCGCAACTTTTCCTGCCACATTCTCCGCATTCAGTGTGGCATCGTAGCCGTACAGATCCGAGGCAAGAAGGTTCTTCACTGTTTCGCTTTTCTCATTGATACGCTCAACAAGAATTTCCGGAGTAAGCCTGTAAACGATGGCTTTTGCCAGCTTCTGCGAAATCCCTCGTTTGGCATAAGTCCGTAAAGTTTCATCTTTTGCCTTTGCTGAAGGGTCCTTACTGGATCCCCATTCTTCCTCAGTAACGGTAGTAATCATAGCCATCAATTCACGAAAGAAGTATGGTACATCGGCACCATCCGCCAAATATTTCTTCAATATCGGGAACAGAGTTTTAAATTCCACTGCGTATTCTCCTTTTCGTAAATTTGAACCTTGCTGAACTGCGGTGAACCATTCTATCCCTAAATCACAGATCCCCATTTTATATAATAGAACCGACATTCGGGGCAGCTTCCATCTGCTACAAACAAAAATCAAATATATTATAGCACAGAAATGTCCGATTGTCAATCTGTTAGTTCGAGATAAGGACATTGCAGAGCCGCAAAGGACAATCTCGATGCAAGAAAGACTTTTCTTGCGTGCGACATGAAATGACCTGATCTCAGCCGCTATTTACCGCATCACCTGATCACTGATGGCTCAACGGCATTTGGCGGAACAAGTAAATAATGTAGCTACCTTTTGAGCGGGTTTGCTGCAATCCGAAACGGAGAAATCTGTTTGGACTGCGGTTCTTTTCCTGCGCCTGTGGCAGCTATACCGAATTCCTCCGTTTCGAGAAATCAAAACGGAGGAATTTTTTATGAAAATCAAATACGCATTCCAGA
The DNA here is from genome assembly GCA_963647945.1 of Absicoccus sp. Lineage (GTDB taxonomy): Bacteria > Bacillota > Clostridia > Peptostreptococcales > Anaerovoracaceae > CAG-238. Next base: position 5,186 of record CAVJCN010000014.1, read on the forward strand.
ACGGCACAGTGACGGAGGTCGAGGTTTCTGACGAAATCGGTGCCGTCATCATCGACAGCCGCAAGGCGGAGCACGCACAGGACGAGCGCCATCGCTACCATTGCTACTCCTACGACGCCATCGACTACGAGGGCGAAGAATACGGCGCTTACGACGAATATGCCGTGGAGGATGATTCGGCAGAACAGACCGCTCGTATCCGAGAAGCTTTCTCGCATTTGACCGCCACCCAGCAGCGCCGGCTTCGACTGTACGCAAACGGCAAGACCCTGCGGGAGATCGCAGCTATTGAAGAAACCAGCTTCCAGTCTGTTTCCGAGTCCATCGAGGCGGGCAGAAAAAAGTTTTTGAAATTTTTCCGCCAGACACCCTGACAAATCCCCGATTTTTCTGGGTACACCGGAAGGCAACAAAATACAAGCCCTCCGGAAAGGACGGTAACCCCGTATGAGACACAACTTGAATATCCGTGTTTCAGAAAAACCCAAAAACGGCGGTGTAGTTGCTTGCAGAACGGTCAGCATCCGCGAGAAGCTCTTCACCCTGCTCCTGGGTCCCAAGCAGAAGGTCATGGTCGTGGTTCCCGGCAACTCGGTCGAGTCCATTGCCATCACCGAAGTTCCGATGGGAGGTGGCGCACATGAGTAAGGTCAAACTCCTTCTCGATGTGGTCGAGAACCTTCGCTCCCTGGCGGACAGCGTTCAGGCTGTGGCAGATGCCATGCTGCAGAATGAGCCGACTGTCGATGCAGAGCCGAAGGCACCCGCTCTTGCTCCCCAAAAGGAACTGACGCTGGAAGAAGTCCGAGCAGTGCTTGGTGAAAAGAGCCAAGCCGGATTCACGACCGAGATCCAAGCGCTCCTTAAAAAGTACGGCGCTCCGAAGCTCTCCGGCATCGACCCCAAGCACTATGAAGCCCTGCTCAAGGATGTGGAGGTGCTGAAGGATGCCCCCTAATCGTCACGCAGTCCTCTCGGCATCCTCCTCCCACCGCTGGCTTCACTGCAATCCCTCCGCAAGGTTGGAATTGGAGTTCGAGGACAGAGAAACGGAAGCCGCAGCCGAAGGCACCGCCGCTCATGCGCTGGCGGAACACAAGCTCCGCAAGGCGCTGAAGATGCGCTCCACCCGCCCGGTCAGCAAGTACGACTCCGACGAAATGGAGATGTACACGGACGGCTACCTGGAATTCGTTCTGGAAGCCATCGAGGAAGCCCGGCAGGACTGTCCTGACCCCAAGGTGCTCATTGAGCAGCGGCTCGACTTCTCCTGCTATGTGCCGGACGGCTTCGGCACCGGCGACTGCCTTATCGTGGCGGACAAGCTCCTCCACATTATTGATCTGAAATACGGTCAAGGGGTTCTGGTGAATGCCGAAGAGAATCCTCAGATGATGCTGTATGCGCTCGGAGCACTCCGCATCTTCGATTGCCTCTACGACATCGAGACGGTCTCCATGACCATCTACCAGCCACGCCGGGAGAATGTCAGCACATGGGTCATTTCCGTTGCTGAACTTCGGGATTGGGCGGAAAAGACGCTGAAGCCAAAGGCAGAGCTTGCCTTCAAGGGCGAAGGCGAATACTGCCCCGGAAGCTGGTGTCAGTTCTGCAAGGCGGCGGTCAAATGCCGTGCCAGAGCAGATGCCAAGCTCCAACTCGCAAAATACGAGTTTGCCCAGCCGCCTCTGCTTTCCGATGCGGAGATCGGCGACATTCTCGGCAAGCTGGACGACCTCACCAAATGGGCAAATGAGCTCATGGCATACGCCCAGGACGCAGCGGTCAACCACGGAAAGCAGTGGCCCGGCTACAAGCTGGTGGAGAGCCGCACCAATCGCAAGTACACCGACGAGAATGCCGTTGTCGCCGCCGCCCGTGCGGCCGGTTATACCGACATCTTCAAGAAATCTCTCATTCCCATCACCGAAATGGAGAAGCTCATGGGCAAAAAGACCTTTGCCGAGGTGCTCGGAGGTCTGGTCGTCAAGCCCAAAGGAAAGCCGACGCTCGTTCCCGCATCCGACCGGCGTCCGGCTATCACGACAATGGGTGCAAAACAAGACTTTACTGACTATAAAGGAGAACTGTAATTATGGCTAACAAGATGAATTCGACCAAAGTTGTGACCGGCGTTGTCCGCCTGTCCTACGCAAACGTGTGGGAGCCTGCCTCCATCAATGGCAGCAACCCCAAGTATTCCGTATCCCTCATTATCCCGAAATCCGACAAGCAGACCCTCGACGCCATCAACGCCGCAGTGGATGTCGCCATCAAGGAAGGCGTCGCTAAGTTCGGCGGGAAAATTCCCAACAAGTCGGCTCTGAAGCTCCCGCTCCGTGACGGTGATACCGAGCGTGACGATGAGGCCTACAAGAACAGCTTCTTCGTGAACGCCAACAGCATCACTGCTCCCCAGATCGTGGATCGTAGCGTCCAGCCGATCCTCGACCGCTCCGAGGTGTATTCCGGTTGCTACGCCAGAGTGTCCGTCAATTTCTATGCTTTCAACTCCAACGGTAGCCGCGGCATCGCCTGTGGCCTTGGTAACATCCAGAAGGTTCGTGACGGGGAACCCCTCGGCGGTAAGTCCTCTGCAGCGGACGATTTCGCTACCGACCTAGACGACGACTTCCTGTCCTGAGAAAGGAACGGTGAATAGCGATGACTGAATACCAGGAATTGATGCTCTCCATCTGCTTCGGTGGAATGGTCGGTTTGATTGTAGCAGAAGTCGGTTTTCTTGTTACGGAAATCATTCGTTGTATCCGAGATAAGCGCCGCAAGCGCAAGGAAGATAAAGCAGCCCGGAAGCAGAGCAAGTAAGCAAGGGTGGGCGGCAGAGTTCACAGCTTTGCCGCCCTTTCCCCGCAACAGGAGGAACCATGAAAAATCTAAGTATCGATATTGAGACCTTCTCCTCTGAGAACCTCACCAAGTGCGGTGTGTACCGCTACGCCGAAGCATCGGATTTCGAGGTGCTGCTCTTCGGCTACTCGGCGGATGGTGCGCCGGTGAAGGTCATGGATCTGACTGCCGGAGAAATGCTTCCTGCCGATGTTCGCTCTGCGCTTACCGACCCCGCCGTGACCAAATGGGCGTTCAACGCACAATTCGAGCGTGTGTGCCTGTCCCGCTATCTCGGATACCCGACCGGGCAATATCTTGACCCGTCCTCCTGGCACTGCACGATGGTCTGGGCGGCAACGCTGGGGCTTCCGCTTTCCCTGGAAGGCGTCGGTGCTGTGCTGGGTTTGGAAAAGCAGAAACTCAAAGAAGGCAAAGACCTCATTCGGTATTTCTGCACCCCGGCAAAAATAAGAGACGGTTCGCTCAGTCGGCACTACCCGGCAGACACACCGGAGAAATGGTCGCTGTTCAAAGCCTATAACCTCCGGGATGTGGAAACGGAAATGTCCATCCAGCAGAAGCTCTCCAAGTTCCCGGTCACAGAGTCCGAGTGGCGCAATTACACCCTCGACCAGCAGATCAACGACCGAGGCATCATGCTCGACCGTACCCTTGTCACCCAGGCGATTCGATGTGACGAGCGCTTTAAGCGGACGCACATGGAGCAGGCTCGCTCCGTGACCGGCTTGGATAACCCCAACAGTCCGGTGCAGCTCAAAGCGTGGCTTGCCGAAAAAGGCGTGGAGGCAGATTCACTCTCAAAAGCCGCCGTGGCAGAAATGCTCGAAAAGGCGGACGGCGAGGTGGAACTCGCCCTTTCCCTGCGGCAAGAGCTTGCCAAGAGCAGCGTCAAGAAATACACCGCCATGCAAACGGTGGTCGGTTCGGACGACCGTGCCAGAGGACTCATTCAGTTTTATGGAGCCAACCGCACCGGCCGCTATGCCGGTCGGCTCATCCAGGTACAGAACCTGCCGCAGAACCATCTGCCGGATCTGGACACCGCACGGGTCTTGGTCCGCAGCGGCAATACGGATGCCGTGGAAATGCTCTATGACTCCGTGCCTCTGGTATTGTCCGAGCTTATCCGCACCGCCTTTGTGCCGAAACCCGGCTGCCGCTTTTATGTTGCCGACTTTGCTGCCATCGAGGCGAGAGTCATCGCATGGATCGCCGGAGAGCACTGGCGGCAGGAGGTTTTTGCAAAGGGCGGCGACATTTACTGCGCTTCCGCTTCGCAGATGTTCCATGTCCCCGTGGAAAAGCACGGTGTGAACGGGCATCTGCGGCAGAAAGGCAAAATTGCCGAACTGGCCCTGGGCTACGGCGGCTCCGTGGGTGCGCTGAAAGCAATGGGCGCACTGAACTATGGCTTGCAGGAAGAAGAGCTCAAGCCTCTGGTGGATGCCTGGCGTCTGTCCAATCCCCACATCACGAAGTTCTGGTGGGATGTGGACAAGGCGGCTTCCACCTGCGTCCGGGAGCGGACCGCCACGGAAACACACGGCATTCGCTTCTATTATCAGAGCGGCATGATGTTCGTGGTGCTGCCCTCCGGCAGACGACTCGTGTATGTGAAACCGAAGATGGGCATGAACCGCTTCGGCAATGAGTCCGTGACCTATGAAGGCGTGGGCGAACAGAAAAAGTGGCTGCGCCTGGAAAGCTACGGCCCCAAGTTCGTGGAGAACATCGTCCAGGCAACAGCGAGGGACATCCTTGCGGAAGCCATGCTCCGGTTGAATGCCGCCGGGTACCGCATCGTCATGCACATCCACGATGAAGCGGTCATCGAAGCGCCGCCGGATACCTCTTTGGAGAATATCTGCTCCGTCATGGGGCAAACGCCCACTTGGGCATCGGGGCTGCTGCTCCGGGCAGACGGCTATGTCTGCGATTTTTATAAGAAAGACTGAGGTGACCCAAATGGGAGTCAATAAATTCAATTGCGAGGGGTACTACGACCCCACCGCCTACGAGGCACTGACGAAGATTGAGCAGGAAGCCAAGGCGCTCCGGGCTTTCCGCCCTGTGGTGTATATCTGCTCTCCGCTTGCCGGAGATACAGCGAAGAACCAGGAAAACGCCTGTACTTACTGCCGCTTCGCCGTGGAGGCCGGGTGCGTCCCCATCGCACCGCACATCTACTTCACCCAATTCATGAATGACAACAACCGCAAAGAGCGTGACCTGGCGCTGTTCATGGACATCGTGCTGCTTTCCAAGTGTGCCGAACTGTGGGTGTTCGGAGAGAAAATCACCAGCGGCATGAGCATTGAGATCGAGAAGGCCAAGCGGAAAGGTCAGCTTATCCGCTGCTTTACCGAAAGCTGTGAGGAGGTACGCAGATGAAGATCGCAGTCGGCAACAGCCGCATGGACAAAAAGTGGAAGAATCAGGACATCTCCTGGACGGATCTCTGCGCCCGCTGCGGCAGCACCATCCGCACCACGGAAACGGTCGAAGAATACCGCAAGCTGAAAAAGGGTCAGCAGGACGGAATTAAGGATGTGGGCGGCTTCGTCGGAGGTCACCTCCGGGAAGGTCGCCGCAAAAACGGCATGGTTCTGTGCCGCTCTCTGCTCACCCTGGATATGGACTACGGCACCCCGGATATCTGGGATGAAATCACGCTGTTCCACGATTTCAAGTGCTGCGTTTATTCCACTCATAAACACACGTCGGAGCATCCCCGCCTCCGTCTGCTTATCCCGCTGAAACGGGAGATCAGCGAGGAAGAATATCCGGCAGTCGCCCGAATGGTGGCAAAGGAGATCGGCATCGACCTCTTCGACGATACCACCTACGAGGCATCCCGGCTCATGTACTGGCCTTCCACCTCCGCCAACGGCGAGTTTTTCTATAAGGTGCAGGACGGCGCAGAGCTTGACCCGGATGAATACCTTTCCCGTTATGACGATTGGCACGATGCCTCCACCTGGCCGGTATCCAGCCGTCAGTCCGAGGTGGTGCAGCACAGCATTGCCCAGCAGGCCGACCCGCTGACAAAGCCGGGTGTGGTGGGTGCTTTCTGCCGTGCCTATACCGTAGAGGAAGCCATCGACACCTTCCTCTCGGATGTGTATCTTCGACCTCTGCCTGGACAGCTTCCTGGTTCGCAAGGTGCTAGTCATCGCACCACTGCGTGTCGCCAGAGATACATGGCCTGCGGAGATTCACAAATGGGATCATCTGCATGGGCTGACCTACTCGGTGGTGGTCGGCACGGAAACCGAGCGCAAGGCGGCACTCCGGCAGCGGGTCAGCGTGTACATCATCAACCGTGAGAATGTCCAGTGGCTCATCGAGGAGAGCGGCATTCCCTTCGACTACGACATGGTAGTCATCGATGAGCTGTCCTCCTTCAAGAGCTACCAGGCCAAGCGGTTCCGCAGTCTGCTGAAAGTCCGCCCCGGCGTCAAGCGCATCGTGGGACTGACCGGCACACCCAGCAGCAACGGGCTTATGGATCTGTGGGCGGAATTCCGCATCCTCGATATGGGCAAGCGCCTCGGCCGGTTCATCACCCATTACCGAAATACCTTCTTCCGCCCGGACAAGCGCAACGGCCAGGTGGTGTTCAGCTACAAGCCGCTGCCCGGTGCGGAGGAACAGATCTACGACGCCATCTCCGATATTACCATCTCCATGAAAGCCGTCGACCATTTGGATATGCCGGAATGCGTTCATAATGACGCCATTGTGACGCTATCCGAAAAAGAGCGGAAAGCCTACGATTCCATGAAAAAAGACCTGGTTATCTCGCTGAAAGGCGAAGAAATCGACGCCGGGAACGCCGCAACTCTTGCGAACAAGCTCTCCCAGATGGCAAACGGTGCCGTCTACGGAGAGGATAAGCGTGTGTTTCAGATACACGACCGCAAGCTGGATATGTTGGAGGATCTCATCGAAGCCGCAAACGGCAAGCCAATCCTTGTGGCGTACTGGTTCAAGCACGACCTGGAGCGAATCTCCGAGCGGCTGCATAAACGGCACATCCCGTTCAGCCTACTCGACGATTCCGACAGTATCCGCAGATGGAACAGCGGTGAGCTGCCTGTAGCACTCATCCACCCGGCTTCTGCCGGTCATGGGCTGAACCTACAGGCAGGCGGCTCGACCCTCATCTGGTTCGGGCTGACCTGGTCGCTGGAACTCTATCAGCAGACCAACGCCCGACTGTGGCGGCAAGGACAGACCGCCGACACTGTGGTCATTCACCACATCATTGCAAAAGACACCATCGACGAGCGCATCATGACTGCGCTCCGTAAAAAAGAAAAGACCCAGACCGCACTCATCGATGCAGTCAAGGCCAACTTGGAGGGATGAGAATGGAAACCTGTTATACAAACCTCGCAAACGCTATTATTCTGGCGGCGGCGAAAGACCATCGTCGTGCGCTACGCCGTTTGAAGAAATATCCCTGGGACAAGGATGCCGAATCCGTCAGAAAGGATTGTGAGCGGTTCTTCCGCTCCGGCTGGTTTCAGACGCTTACTTCTCTGGACGGTGAAGTACTGATCGAAAAACTCCACCAGGAGGTGTACGGCGTATGACAGCCAAGGAATATCTCAGTCAGGCATACCGCCTCGACCAGCGCATCGATTCCAACATTGCGGAGATCACCCGTCTGCGGGAAATGGCCTGCGGCATTTCCTCTCCGTCTTGGGAGGAAAAGGTGCAGACCTCTCGCAACACGGATGCCCCCTTCGTGCGGTGCCTGGAAAAAATCATGGATCTTGAAAAAGTGGTCAACAGTGAGATCGACACCCTCGTTGACTTGAAACGGCAGATCCGCACGACTGTGGACACTGTCGCCAATGTCAATGAGCGCATGGTTCTCCGCTACCGCTACATTCACAACATGACCTGGGAGCAGATCGGCGGAGAGCTGAACGCAGACGAAAGCACCATCCGCAGATGGCACAAGGCTGCTCTTTCGGCGGTGGTTTTACCCACCGACCCGATTCGGATCTGAAAGACGCCGGAAATACCCGCCTTTGTCGGTAGATGCCCACCTCGACATTATGATATGATATAATCAGCGAAAAAGAATCGAGGACAGCCTCATGGGAGTCAAATCCCGTGGGGCTTTTCTTATGCCCCAAGGAGGTGAGCAAATGCCCAAGCGACCACTCAGACCCTGTTCTCATCCCGGCTGTCCCAACCTCTGTGAAGGACAGTTTTGTGAACAGCACCGTGTGGAAGAACGCCGCA
>CAVJCN010000015.1:0-13078 GCA_963647945.1 Absicoccus sp.
TTGTTGCCGTTATTTACAGCCGTGGCTAGCGCCGCTAGGTTTTCTGCACTGCTTATCTTAAATTCTTTTGTTTCGGAAGTGTCTGCGCTTGCGGTAAACTCTGTTATATCGTCAAGATTGAGTGCCCCCCCACTAAGCGTTCCGCCGGTCGCCCATGCAATCTGCGGCATCATGGTGAATACCAGCATCAGCATGAGCAATATAGAAACCACTTTCGGTTTTCTGCTTTGTTGTTTCAATTTAGTTCTCCTTTCAAATTTGTGTCCGCCGCGCCCGGACGAGTTGAGATTTGTACTTGAAAGGAGGACGAATATGGGCTATAATTTCCTTACATAGCAAAACTCTCTCGTCTTTTGGGCAGACAGTTTGTTATCATTGCTCGGTGCCGCCAATTTCCCAGGTTCGCAGGCATCGGGCGATTTTTATAATATCCGTTTCCGGCTATTATCGATATGTTTTTTATCTCTTTTATGAGATTGTGCCTTTTCCCCGTCTGTAAACAAGGGCATCCCTAAGTTTCAACGGATTAAGGCTTTGCTTCTTTTCTATCAGCTCGAACTGCTGACCCGGCTGCATAAAAGGCTTAATCACATCAGCCAGCATCGGGAACAAACTCAGTTTGCTGCCGTAAAAATCCACCGCAACCATAAGATGCGGTATCTTCTCGCTTTCCCCTTGAGCCAGCAATATCCAAGCCGCGTTCACACCGATCTGTGAGCCAAAAAATTCAACTACCGCCTCTTTCAGCCCCTTTGGCAAATTCTTCGCAGGGTAAAGCATGGTCTGCCCCTCGTGGTCATGCCTTGCTACGGTCATGCCTTTCGTTTCGGAATCATATTCGCTCATGGCCTGCCTGTTCATCAAAATATTTTTGTCAAATGGCTCGATTACGATTCCGCAAATGTCATCGGGCAGATCGATGAAAATGTTTCGGAGTTTCGGGAAGGCAAATTCCACAAGCTCGTTTTGAGGGAAGTCCCCGATGCGGGAGCTTCTCGAAAAGAATGCCGGCACAAACTGCTGGCCCTCGCCGTTTACCAGCATCCGCAACACGATTTCGCCCTTCTGATTTTCCGCGCAGGGAATGAACAGGCTAAGGCCTTGAAGCGCCCGATAAAATGTCTTTTTCTTGTGTTCCGTCTTTTCCATAATCACATCATCTCTCTTTTTGTTTTATTCGTAAATGCAGTATGCCGGATAAATATCTCCCACATACACCCAGACATTTTCGCCCATTTCGATATGCTTGTCAAAGGTCATGTCCGGCACGAAAAGCCTCAGAGCGGTTCGTTTTGTGCCTTTCAGCACGATTCCCTCCGCAGTGGGATTTTCCCGAAAAGCCACGATTTTTTCTCCCAGCTTCTCGATGCCCGCCTCTTTTCCGAAATTGTCGGCGAATTTTTCAATCGTTGTGTAAACCACATTGTCGGGGTTTTCAAACCAAGTTACTCTCATTTTTTCCCTCCGTAAATTTTATATAATAAAAAACCGTAGCCCAACTGAAATACATCAATTAAGCTACAGTCCGTTTGCACTGCGCTATTCTCATGTCAACGTTCGTCCGACGCGACAAAGTTCTCAACCTATGCATGTCTCCTGACTCAGCTATCAACACTTCGCTTGCCTTCCCAACGAAAATTCAATCGTCAGTGGCATCCAAAACAAAGCTCCCTCAATACAGTGGCGGGACCGCGCAGGACTCTAACCTGCTTCCATCTTAGCTTCATTCCCAAAGCCCGTACCTGACGCGACTTCGCGGATGAAGAACACAAGTATTATTAAATTTTCTCTGTCCGCAATTATTCTAACACTACTTTTTATAAAATTCAATAGGGTTTTCAGAAATATTTTTGTTTTCCGGCGGCGGCACACTTTTTTTTCGGCGGGGGTTGTGATAAAATGTACTTGCTACAAATATGAAAAAGAGGATTTTATGAAAGAAAAACTTTTTATCGCCACCTTTTCAAAGGACGCGATAAGCCTCGCCCGAGATTTCGGAGTGGGGCTTGAAATAAATCACACCTGCATCTCCCAGGTTCTTGACGAGGAAAATCGCGAGAAGCTGCTGGAGGGCATCCGAAATGATACAAATCTTGCGAATATCAATGATCCATCTCATCTTTTTCTCCACGGGCCTTTTACGGAAATCCACCCCTCAGCCATCGACCATCGGGCGCGGGAGTTTGCCATGAGGCGGCTGAACGAGGCTTATGAAGTTGCTTCGGCGCTTGGGATAAATCGCATGGTTGTCCACACGGGCTGGATTCCTTTCATCTATTTCAAGGAATGGTACGCGAAAAAGGGCGCGGAGTTTTGGGAAAATTTTATGAAGGACAAGCCCGACTGTTTTTCCATTTACATAGAAAATGTGCTGGAAGACGAGCCATATATGCTGCTGAATTTGATGAAAAACATCGAAAATCCCGGGATAAAACTATGTCTTGACATCGGTCACGCAAATGCGACGACTTCCGCAGAAATTCCGGTGGAGAAGTGGATCGAGGTTTTGGCACCATACATCGGGCATTTCCATCTTCATAACAATGACGGCACCGGCGACAGCCACAGCGCCTTCGAGGATGGCAACATGGATATGAAAAAGATTTTAGAGCAGATTTCGGAGCTGTGCGCCCCGGAAACCACCTTCACCATAGAGGCCCGGGAAGCCGGCGCGTGCCTTGAATGGCTTGCCCGAGGCGGATATATAGGATAGCGGCAATAGCTGCGGCGAGAAAGTCAAATGCTCCGCCCGGGAAGCGGGCACTCGCAAATTGATTTTAATCACGAACCCACTTGGAAATTGAAAGGAGCTTAGAATTATGAATTGTGAAATAGAAAAAATACTGAAAGAAATCGAAAAAAACGGCGATCTCTCGGCTGAGGCGGTTTCCGAGGCAGAGGCCCGGCAGGAAGTTTTGGCGAAGCCCACCGGGGCACTGGGAAAGCTGGAAGATATTTCAATCAAACTCGCAGGAATCACCGGCAAGGCTTACGGGAACGATGTTTCTCGGGCAGCTATCGTAGTTATGAGCGCCGATAACGGTGTTGTGGAGGAGGGGGTGGCCTCGGCTCCCCAGTCTGTTACCCTGTCCCAGACCATAAACTTTACCCGCCACTTTACCGGTGTCAGCGCACTGGCCCAGTATTTCGGAATCGACCTTTTGGTGTGCGACATGGGGGTGAAGATGAACATCCCCCAAGCCCTTTACACGGACAAGATGGAGTTCATCTCAGGCAGCGAAAAGGCTCACGGCAAATTTGCCGGTAAAATTGTGAACCGCTCCCTGGGGCGGGGCACTTCAAACCTTGCAAAGGGGCCTGCCATGAGTGCGGAGCAGTGCGAAAAAGCCTTTCTCACCGGAATCGAAGCAGTAGAGGCAATCAAAAATTCCGGATTTCAAATTTTCGGAGTCGGGGAAATGGGAATAGGAAACACTACCACCAGCGCTTGTGTGCTTTCGGCTCTGACGGGGGCATCTGCTCAGACCGTTGTAGGCCGCGGCGGCGGTCTTAACGATGCGGGTCTTGCGAAGAAAGTAAAGATCGTGGAGGATGCCGTTTCAAGGCTTCAAGGAGCATCGGCCTTTGAAATCCTTGCGGCGGCAGGGGGCTTTGATATCTGCGCTATGGCGGGGGCTTTTGCGGGGGCTGCCTACTACAGGCTTCCGGTGGTAATCGATGGGTACATCTCCGCAGTTGCGGCTCTTGCCGCCTCACGAATCGCCCCGAAGAGCGTAAATTTCATGTTCGGCTCCCATCAAAGTCTGGAACCGGGATATTTGATCGCAGTGCGTGAGCTTGGCATCGATCCTCTTTTTAACCTGGATATGAGGCTTGGCGAGGGCAGCGGCTGTCCCATCAGCTTCAAAATTATTGAGGCTGCAGCGGCGGCAATGAACGGCATGGCTACCTTTGACGAGGGCTCCATCGATGCGGATTATCTTGATGAGCGCAAGAAAGGAAACTTCTTTTAATGAATATTTTTATCAGCGGCGGCTGTAAAAACGGCAAGTCTTATCACGCCCAGGAGCTTGCCCGGGGTATGGCACAGGAAAGGAGTCTTCCCCTTTACTACCTTGCCACAATGATTCCCCGGGACGAAGAGGATTTGGCGCGGATCCGCAGGCATTTGGCGGAGCGTGAGGGCTGGGGTTTTGAAACCATTGAGCAGGGTCTTTGCATCTGCGATGCTCTCACCGCCCGAACGGTTTCCGGTAGTGAGGTAAATCCTCACGGTGTATTTCTCCTTGACAGCGTAACGGCGCTGCTGTCAAACGAGATGTTTCGGGAGGATGGAAGGGTTGATTTTGATGCGCCTGGGAGGCTTTCTGAGGAGCTTGAGTGTTTTGCCTTGAAAACGGGCAACTCCGTCTTTGTGTCGGATTATATCTACTCGGACAGCTTCGCTTTTGACGATTTTACGGAGCCTTACAGACAGGGACTTGCCCTGCTTGACCGAACCCTCGCCCGGGTCTGTGATAGGGTCATCGAGGTAACTTACGGGTTCAAATATCAATACAAATAGACAAATAGCAGAATAATAACAGAATATTACTGGAAAGGAGAATGCCGCATTCTTGCGGTAAGAACAAAACATATGAAATACTTTACCGGTTTTATGATGGCATGGGGCAATTTTTGTTCGCTGCCCTGCCCGTCGAAACGCTGGAATCAAAATTATCAGAGCCTCATGCTGGGCTTTTTGCCTCTTGTAGGCTTTATTATCGGAATCATCTGGGCGGCGGTTTATTTCGCCCTGGTTTACTTTGGTTTTCCCTTCTTTGTGGTGAGCTTTTTAATCACGATTTTGCCCTTTGCGCTGTGCGGATTCATGCATATGGACGGCTTCATGGACTGCTGCGATGCCATTATGTCCAGGCGGCCTCTGGCGGACAGGCAAAGGATTCTCAAAGACAGCAACACCGGGGCATTTGCGGTGGTCAGCATGATTTTCTTCGTGCTGGGATATTTTTGCTTCCTGTCCACTGCGGTGACCACCGGGGTGGATTTTGTCAACATGGTTATGATTGTAGTCATGAGCCGCGCCGTTTCGGGGCTCCATGTGCTCATTGCAAAGCCTATGGCCCAGAGCCAATATGCAAATATGAAAGAGCCGGCGCAGGAGGTTTCGGAGGAAATTCCTGCGGAAAGCGAAGCCGAAATGGAGGTCGGAATTGCCACAGTTGCCAGTGAGAAAACCACCGCAAAAAACGGGATTTTCCTCCTGCTTGCCCTGCTTCTCATAATTACTGCGGCGGCATTTTTCTGTTCCAGCCTTCCCCTTGCAACCCTCATAGTCTGCGGCTTTACCGCGCTGGGCTGCCTTGTTTCCATTCAATATGCGAAGAAAAATCTCGGAGGCATGAGCGGCGATATCGCAGGCTACGGAATACTTTGGGGCGAGCTTAGCGGCGTGTTTGCGTTGGTGCTTTGTTAAAGGGAGGTGCGAAAATATGATTTTGATTTTCGGCGGCGCATATCAAGGCAAACTTGAATATGCCAAAGAGCATTGGAATTTCAGCGATGATGATGTGTTTTTCTGTGATGAAGACCTGGCCATTGACCTTTCAAAAAAGGTAATATGCGGACTGGAAAAATTCGTTTATGCCTGTGTTTTGGAGGGGGCGGAGGCGAAGAGCGTTCTGAAAATGTACGATGATGAATTTCCTCTTAGGGATAAGATTTGGATCGTGGACGATATCTCCCAGGGCGTTGTGCCTATCGACCCGGACAGGCGTGCTTGGCGGGAAAGCGTGGGCAGAACGCTGCTTTGGCTTGGCAAAGAATCCGACGAGGTTCATCGGGTTTTCTGCGGGTTGGGTCAGCGCCTGAAATAGTCGGAAGCAGCCGAAAATAGCCGGAATAGTCGGAAGTAGCCGAAAATAGTCGAAAGGCTTGCTTTATCTTACATCTTATTTATATGATTTTATGCAAATTACAAGTTATGCGAGGAGGAGCTTATGGGTTCATATATGTATTTTATACGCCACGGAATCACCGAGGGCAATCTGAAAAACTGGTATTACGGGCAGCTCGACATTCCCCTGGCAACGGAGGGCTTTGCGCTGATAAAAAAGTTGGCAAATGAGGGAATTTACCCATCCGGGGCGGAGGCGGACTTTTACACCTCCGGACTTTTGCGTACGGAGCAAACTTTCGCTGCGATATACGGCGACAAGTCCCACGAGGCGCTTCCGAAGCTGCAAGAAATGAATTTCGGCGCTTGGGAGGGCATGAGCTTTGCGGAAATCGAAGCCGCGGACACCTATCGCGATGAGTTCAATCAGTGGATGAGCATGGGCGGCGATGAAACGCTGTTTAACTTCCCGGAGGGTGAATCCGTAAAGGACTTTCATGCAAGAATCCGTGAGGGTGCAAAGGAGCTGGTGGGCAGGCACAGGCTCAAAGAGCTTTCCTGTCGGCACAACGGCAAGGACGCAGTTTCAATCCTCATCTGCCACGGGGGAGTTATCGCCGCCATAATGGAAACCTTTTTCCCAGGCGAAAAGGAAAGCTTCTGGTCATGGATTCCGGAGCCGGGACACGGCTACGAGGTGAAATTTGAAAATGGCGAGGCCGCCTGCCACAGGGAGTTTTAAGCAATTAAGCTGCCCTTGTGTTTTGCCAGCAGCTTGCTCATGGCACCGATCACCAGGAACTCCACATTTTTATTTTTTTGAAAAACTTGTTTGTCCAACTTGAACAAACAAGTTTTTTATTGTATAATTACCATATAGGAAAGGAGAAGCCAAGAATGATTCAAATAAATTGTGACTATAATATTACGAAGGATATTGGCTTTTTTATAGAAGCCGAGCGCATTAACACTCTTGAATTTGCTGAAAGAACAAAGATATCTCGCACTACATTAAATGAACTAATGAAAAGAGGAACTGCCGGCCGCGCTGTGTGCGAAAAAATTTATTCTTATGCCTATGAAAAAAAATATCGTATTAACTCCGTCAAAGAAGAGTTAATTAAAGAAAAATACCAAACAGTTCTCTTTCACGGTTCCAAAGACGGGCTTTCTTCGGTTATAGAAAACGGTTCAAGGGATACTTGTGATTTTGGCAACGGCTTTTATCTTGGAGAAACATATGCTCAAGCGTTATCTTTCGTATGCGAGAAAGATGGCTCATCCGTCTATTCGTTTCGCTATTCTTTGGATGGTTTGAAGCTGAAAAAGTTTGAATGTAATCTGGAATGGATGCTTGCAATATGCTATTACAGGGGCACTATCAAAGAATATGAATCCCAGGATATAATACGGAAAATTATTTCTGAAGTTGAAAACGCAGATGTGGTCATCGCTCCGATTGCAGACAATAAAATGTTTTATATTATGGCACAGTTTACCGGCGGAGATATAAATACAGATGTTGCACTGCATTCGCTGTCCGCATCGAAATTAGGGTTGCAATATATTTTCAAGACAGATAAAGCGATTGAAAAATTAGTTCCAATAGAAAGATATTATATAAGCATCCCTGAACGAGAGGATTGTCGAAAATCTTTAATTGAACGGGGTTTTGAAATTGATACAAAACTTAAGCTCGCAAAAAGGGAATTTAAGTCAGGTTTATATATTGAGGAAATTTTAAAATGAGAGAATTTGATCATAATGGATTACTGTTAGCTGAATTTCAGGGTAAGCTGTTCGAGAAATCAGCAGAAATGAACTGTTCCAGCCCAATCTTCATCCGAAGATTTTTACATTCAAAGTTGCTAAAAAATCTTGACAGCGAGAACAACTCGTCGATATCACTTGATGTAAATGAGGGAATTTTGAGTATCCTTGAGCAATTTGGTAATTCAAGTTACGGGAAAGAAAAGTATTCTAAAAACGCATTATTCTGGATGGGGTATCTGTATAGATACATTGCTTATACCAGAGAACAAGAAACAGCTTATATTATGGACTTGTTTAAGCACAAACAGATGAATGCCGTATATTACTCCTTTCATACGCAAGATCCCGAATGGTGCATCAGCAGTTTGCTTGACCTAAACAATTTGAGCGATGATATATTTGATAATAATTGTAGATTGAAAAAGCTGATTAAAGAAAAGGGAGATTATTAAGAATTTGTTTTCTAATATCTCCCTATTAGTCCGCTATTTTTTATCTATGCAACGATGCTGCTCTTGTGCTTTGCCAGCAGTTTGCTCATGGCACCGATCACCAGGAACTCCACCGGAATCATAATCAGGCATTGCACCAGTCGGGTCACAAACAGCGCCTTGAACGGTGAGCCGGAAATAAGGGAAATCCAGAAGGTGTTCAGGCAAAGTCCCAGTATCAGCTGCACGATTCCAACTGCCATGAGAATGCGAGCCGGAGTCTGTTTCTTCCGAAGAAAAACCCCGTATGTAACGCCCTGAAGGGCGCAGGTCAGCGTAAAACCGGGGAAATATGCACCGATGGGAAAGAGAATAGCTCCGACAAGATCGGCTATTCCACCCACAAGGGCTCCTTTAAAGGGTCCATAAAGATAGCCCGCAAGAAAAATCGGAATGAAGGTGAATCCAATCTTCAAGTTCCATGTGTTTATGGACAGGAACCGCGAAAGCACGATGGCGGCCGCTACAAGAGCCGCGCAGGAAACCATGGTTTTAACATCAATTTTTTTCATAAAAAACCTCCTCTAATCTGCGACAGTCGCCGCAAGGGGAGATTTCTCCGTATGCAGCAGCGGATGCGGGTACGGCACCGCAGCAATATACTAAATAGCCTGTCTTCTTCGCTTTCGTCCGACGGCAACTTCCCATCCGTCGGCACTTGACGCGCCGCCCCTACTCTGTCTAATTTTCAAATACTTTGCAAAGCGTTTCGCCTTGGGGAAACTCCCTCCGCAGAAAACCTCCGCGAGAAATCTTTATAGAAAATCTCCGCAGGAAATCACCTTGCAAAGCTATTCTACCACAATTCTGTCATATTTGCGCAAAAAATCTTTGATAATATTCAATATTTTTTCGCAGGTTCCCTTGCTTACCTCCACATTAAGAGGCATGATCGGGTCGTGAAGGGACTTCCGAAGCAAACACCAGCCCTCGGCATCTGCCATGCGGAAATTCAGACGAACCCCCTCAAAGTTCGGCTCTACCCTTGAAATTCCCGCAACAGCTTGTTCCGGAGCTTCCGCCCAAACCTTTAAATCCGAGAGTATTTTCTCTCCGTACTCCGCAAAATTCTCGCCTTTTATCGGGAATCTGATTTCAACAGCTTCTTTTGGGTCTTCAAGGGATGAAAGCAGGGCATCGATCCCTACGCCGGACTTTGCAAGCTGCGCCGCCTTGATTACGATTTTGGTGGCAAGATATGCCCCGTCATCCAAAAAATAGTTTTCTTTGTACGCCGCGTGGCCCGATGTTTCGATGGCAAGTTGGCTGTCAATACCGGATTCGTTCAGCTCAATGGCTTTATTTATTACATTTTTATAGCCTCTTTTGTAGCGAAGATGTTTCAGTCCAAGGCATTTTTCCAGGTAAACCGTCAATTCATCGCCGGTAATACTGTCTGTTACGACCGTGGTTCCCGGATGTTCCCTTGCAATCAGCGCCGCCGCCATGGCAACGATGGCATTTCTGCTGATTTCTTTTCCATTTTTGTCAACCGCAGAGGAGCGATCCACATCCGTATCGAATATCAAGCCAAAATCAGCGCCGCTTTCCACAACCCGCCTTGAAATCGACTCCATTGCCTCTCTGTTTTCCGGATTCGGCTGGTGGTTCGGGAAATGCCCGTCAGGTTCCAGAAACTGGCTTGCGGAAATGTCCGCTCCAAGGGGCTCCAGAATTTTTTTGGCATAGAATCCCCCTGCGCCGTTACCCGCGTCCACTACGATTTTAAGTCCGGCAAGGGGCTTGTCCGCAGTTGCCGCAGTTTCCGCCATGCCTGCGCTGCCCGTGCCCGTAGTTGCGCCTGTTGCCGCTGTTTCCGCTATGATTTTTTCTCTGAGATGCCGGGAATACCTTTCGATTAAATCCCTTTTCTCCGCAGGCTTTATCTCCGGGTCGGGAATGGTTACAAGCGTTTCGGCAGCTGCCTCGCTCTCTGCGTATGCAATAATTGTGGCTATATCGGACTTATTCAGCCCGCCGTTTTTGTCAAAATACTTGAACCCGTTGCGGTTATACGGCAGATGGCTGGCAGTTATCATAATCGCACCGTCGCAGTCGTACTCCGGAAAAACCGTAGACATGAACATTGCCGGCGTTGAAGCAAGCCCGCAGTCATAAACCTTTACTCCCATATGTACCAGCGCGTCCGTGATGGTTGCCTTGAGAGATTCTGCGGTGAGGCGGCTGTCATGTCCCACCGATATTTTGAGTTCCGCCGGAGTTTTTCCCCACTTTTCGCTTAGCCACAGCACAAAGCCTCCGGTAAGCCTGAAAGTTTCTTCCTTGCCCAAATTGAGCTTTTCCCCCGGCACGACATCCATGGCAACTCCTCTGATGTCACTGCCGTTTTGCAATTTACTGTAATTATATTCCATCTCATTCGCCTTTCCTATAAATATGCAAGTACCCGCACCAGTCCGAAAAATATAAAGCATACGCAAAACCAAATTGCCGTAAATTCCGGGCAAATCTGCCCCAATATATTCCCCGGCAGCGCCGAATAGTCCCAGATGTCCCAGCCCAGCTTCAGGTTGACCAAAATCCCCACAAAGAACTCGTATACCGTGATAACCAGAGCTCCCATCAATGCGCTGAGCACCACCGGCTGATTCAAAATCAAATCCTGCATGTAATACATTGTCAGCACACAGGCCCCGCCGGTAAGGAGCATCGTCCAGTGGGTATGTCCTCTGAACAGCATTTCCATCGTCCCGTATGCGCCGGCACCCAAAATAAAAACTGCAATTTCAATCCACAGGGAACCACTGCCCGTCATAAAATCTTTCACACTCATGCCTTTATTATGAGCCCAAAGGATTCTTTATATTCTATGACTAATGCCTTTATTATGAGTCCAAAGGCTTCTTTATATTCTATGGTTTGCGGCATTTTGCCTGTGGCAGGTTGGGTGTATTTTCCTATTCGCCGTAAATATGTGCTTCTTCTTCCCCTGCCAAAATTCGTTCCGCGCCTCTTGCAAGAGCTCCCAGCTCATCCTCACCGGGCATTAAAACGAACTCGCCTATATGTCCCGCATAATCTCTTACCATATCTGTAAGCATTTTGGAATTTGCCGCGCCGCCTGTCAAAATCACGGCATCAACCTCGCCTTTCAGCGCAACAGACATCTCGGCTATACTTTTTGCAACCTGATACGCCATCGCCTCGTAAACCAGCTTTGCCTTTGCGTCCCCCGCTGCAATCAGCTGTTCGATTCCCCGGCAGTCCGTCCTGCCCAGATATGAATAAAGACCGCCTTTGCCGCAGATGAGTTTTTCGGCTTCTTCCTGAGTGTATTTACCGCTGTAGCAAAGTTTTGTCCAAAGCAGCAGCGCAATTCCTCCGGTTCGCTCCGGCGACATCGGGCCATCATCATAGGAAGCGCCGTCTATGATTTTGCCATTTTTGTGAACCGTCACCGAAATTCCCCCGCCCATATGGCAGACCAAAAGGTTCAGATCCTTGTAGCTTTTGCCGATTTTTTTCGCGTAATTCATTCCCTGGGCACGGGCGTTCAAAACATGATAGCAGCCGTATCTTTCGATGCCGGCAAGTCCGGAAATTTTCGCGATTTCGGTTAGTTCGCAGCCCATGGTGGAATCGTATATAAATGAAGGGATTCCCAACGGCTCTGCAATTTCGTAGGCGATCAGCGCCCCAAGGCTTGCGGCGTGCTGCGGATTCTCCGGACTTTTCATTGCCTCGCAAAGCGCCGGATTTACGCGATAGCCGCCGCCGGAAAGACCGATTACCATTCCGCCTCTGCCCACAACCGCTTTTAGCATGGCAACATCATATTGTTTTTCTTCCAAAACCTTTCGCAGTACCTCGGCCCTGTATGGCAGCTGGGCACCTATGCTTCCGTAGGCTAAAAGTTTGTCCGGCTCGTGCCTGAGGTTTTCCTCAAAGACCTGCTCTCCATTGCGGAACAATCCGATTTTCGTTGTAGTCGAACCGGGATTTATCACTAAAATGTCCGTTTTTTCCAATTTTGTCATCTCCTTGTTTTACAAAATGTGCTAATACCCACCGCATCCCTGCGATTCAATAAGGACATTTTAGCATATTTTTTTAGGAAAATAAAGGGGGAGTAACAGGGGGATTTCGGGGCAGTTGTTCAGCTGTGAGATTCAAAGACGGTAATGCGGGGGTGGGGCAGTAATGCGGTTGGGAAATCCAATGATGATGGTGGAAAGTTAATCCATTTAATTCTTTATTTTTTATTTTTACTATAATCATACAGTTATTTTCTTGCATTTAAGCCAATTTGAATACATATAATGTAAGGCAGCCTCCTTTTGGCGTTCATTTGAGCTATATTCTAATTACCGGATAACACTATTTTTCGACTTATTTCGACAATAGAATACTTGAAGAGGAGATATTAACAATATGGATGTTCTAAAGAGATTGGATGATTTGATGAAAGAAAGAGGCTGGAGCGATTACCGCCTGGCGCAGGAGTCAGGGCTTTCACCCTCCACCATTGCCAATATGAGGAGCCGCAACACCATCCCTTCCGTTGCAACCCTTGAATTGATTTGCGATGCCTTCGCCATTACGCTGGCACAGTTTTTTGCTGACGGTCGCGACATGGTGCAAATTACCCCCGAACAAAAGAAAATGTTCGACGCATGGGTTTTCCTTACGCCGAAACAGAAATCAATAATCAGCAGTATCATAGCGGAGTTCAGTGATAAATAGGTGCGAGGAACAAAAAACAAATTGCGAGCTCGGTCTTTTTTTCGCGAAGCGTAGCAGATGGCGGATTGGCTTTTTGCTGCTTTCCCACGGGAAACAGCCAATTTTTTCGTTGTTTTTGGTACATTTTTTTGGCTTTTTTAGAGGATATGACGATTTTGTCCAATTTCGGACAAAATCTACCGAATATTTTGGCAATTTAGGAAAAAAGAGGAAGAGAAATTGGCTTTTTTTAAAGAATCCTCGCAAAAAGCCA
>CAVJCN010000016.1:0-12530 GCA_963647945.1 Absicoccus sp.
AGATAAAAGAGCAGAAAATCTGCAACCTTTGCCTTCTCAATGCCCGATTTTTCCAGCTCTGCCATGGTAATAGAATCACTCTCGGCAAGCTGCGTGCAGTCAACGACCAGTGCTTTTCCTGCGAACTGTTCAATGGGAAGCGCATCCAGGGTCGTCCTGTCCGCAAACAGATGGGCAGGCGGATCCACATGGGTTCCGGTGTGTGAGTACAAGGAAAGTAGCGTTTCTTTGAACCCGTCCTTTTCGTAAGTGTTTGCCTGTTTCAAAATCGGCGGCTCGGTGCCAGGATAAACCGGCATGTCTTCGGAAATCGTATGCGTCAAATCGATAATTTTCATAATCAAACCTCCAGGTAAAAACTCTATGCCTATATTTTTCACAAATAAATTGCGAGGCTACTTCAAATCCGCCGTAAACACGATCACATTCTCACTTGGGGAGCTTGCCGTAATCCTGCCCCGGTGCCCCTCGGCGATGCTGCGGGCGATGGAAAGCCCGATCCCGAAGCCCTTTCCATCTCTGGATTCGTCGGAACGGTAAAAGCGGTCAAAAAGCTTATCCAGCTTGTCCGTATCAAGATTTTCGCAGCTGTTTTGGGTTCGTATGCAAATCCCCTTCGCAAAGACCCCGGATTTTTTCAGGCTAAAAGAGATTTCGCTGCCCGGCGCTGCATACTTGATTGCATTGTCCAGAAGGATGGAAACCAGCTGGCGGACGGCATATTCATCGCCCCGATAAGAAAGCTTATCGTCTATGTCAAGGACAAGAGAAAATCCCTTGGACTGTGCAAAATCCACAAAAGACTCCGCGGTTTCGGAAATGGCGCATCCTGCATCGAAGTCCGCGAATTTCAGCGGGGATTCTTCTTCGTCCATTCTTGCCAGGGTAACCAGGGAATTGACCAGAGCCTTTAGCTTTTCGGTCTGAGCCATTGCCTTGTCGATCCATTTCTGCTTGCCCACCTCCATTTCCAAAACCGTCAAGCTCGTTGCGATTACAGTGATTGGCGTTTTCAGTTCGTGGCTTGCGTCGGTGATGAACTGCTTCTGACGCTGGGCATTTTTGAGCATGGGAGCGATGGCTTTTTTCGAGGAAAGCAGGACGATGACATACACCAGCCCGATACAGACAAGGGTGATCGCAAAGGACAGGAACGCCAGCGTATAGACCGAACGGCGCTCTTGATAGCAATCCAGAAAAATCGCCATATGACGACCTTCGCCTGCCCGCAGGATTTTGTATTGATAGCCGTTGTAATAGCCGGTTCCCTCGCCCTCTGAAACAGCAAATTCAAGGTATTCGGGCACATCCTCCTCGGTTATGGAGGCGATGTTGTCAAGCCCTGCGTCCGAGAGAACTCCCTCATCGTTATAGCGCAGGACAAAATACCTGGTGGAATAGGGGGTTTCCTCGGTGAAAGGCCCCGAAGGCTTTTTCGGCTCATTGTGGGTGCCAACTCCTTGGGAGATATCCTTTTGATTGTCGCTATTTTGGGCGGTGTCGCTTTGAGAAGAACCGTCCTGACCGCCTTTTCCGGCGTTTTCTGCATTTTCAGTATTTTTCGGCAGGGCAGGGGGCTGGCCGTCTTCGGCATTTTGGGAATCCTCGGCGGCTTGCGAATCTTTGCCTCCCTGGGAATCCGACCCGGTCTGGGTAGGTATTGTGCCTCGATTATCTGCGATCATATCCAAAGTCCGGTTCAGGTCTGACTGCGTGGAAATATAGTTTGCCACATTGACGCTGACGCACAGCACCAGCATTACCGCCGTCACCGCAAGCATGGTAATGCGAATAAATTTTTTCTGCAAAAGCTTCATCATGGGCGAACCTCCAAAGTGTAACCAAGGCCCCGATTTGCGTAGATAGAAGCCGCCGAGCCGATGGATTTGAGCTTTTTCCTGAGATTAGAGATGTGAACCCAGACTACATTGATTTCCGCGTCGCTGTCCCAGCCCCAGACCCTTTCCATGATTTTTTCGGCGGAAAATACCACTCTCGGAGCCCGCATAAAAAGCTCCATTACCTGGAATTCCCGGCCGCTGAGACGGGTTTCGTTCTTGCCGCAACAAAGCACCCCACTGTTGCAGTCTAGGGAAATATCTTCATATACTAAGACTGCCGGTTTATAGTTGTCGAACCGGCGCATCATGGCACGAACCCTCGAAAGCAGCTCATCCGGCGCGAAAGGTTTCGGCAGATAATCGTCCGCGCCGGCGTCGAATCCGGTGATCCGATCGTCCTTTTCTCCCTTTGCCGTCAGCATCATAATCGGAGTTTTCAGCCCCTCCCCCCGAAGCTGCCGCAGCACCTCGATTCCGTTTCGCTTGGGCATCATCACATCGAGAATAATGGCATCGTAGTCCCCGGTTGCCGCGTAATCGTAAGCGTCCTGCCCGTTAAACACGGTATCGACGGTAAATTGATTTTTTTCGAAAAAGACCTCCAAAGCCTCGGCTAAATCTTTTTCGTCCTCTGCAATAAGTAAACGCATTCCCGTAAATTCCTTTCCTTTTAATATCTCAATTATACTAAGCTTATGGTAGCAAATCAATCTAAAGTGAACCTAAAGAAAAAAGTTTTCAGCCTTTAAGTTGTCTTTAGGAAGGGCGGGTATAATAAGCCCATAAAGTTCAGAGAGGAGGAACGAAGAAAAAATGAAAGCGAAGACGAATAAAACGAAAAAGAAGATATTAGCGATGCTTTGCATCTTTGTAATGATTTTTTCTCTGGCAGCCTGTGGGAACAAGGCGGGAGATACCGTTTACGGAAAGGTGACGGCAATCGACGGCAGCACGGTTACGGTGCAGCTGGGAGAAATGAGCGAGGAGTCCGACTCCGCGCAGAGCCAGCAGCCGCCGGGAGATGGCAGCGACTCCCAGCAAGGAGAATCGCCTAACGATCAGCAAAACTCGGATAGCGATGGCAGCAGCGCCGTGCAGCAAACCGCAACGAACTCCGACAGCACAAGCAATCAGCAGCCGCCGGAGAAACCGAATGGTGACAGTTCAAGCAGCAGCGATTCGAAGGGTCAGGCACCAAGCGGGGAAGCTCCAAGCGGACAGCCACCTGAGAAGCCAGAGGCTGGCAGTAACCAGCAGCCGCCGTCAAATAGCGGCAATTCGCAGTCCTCGGATAGCAGTGATAGCACGAGCAACCAGCAGCCGCCTGAAAAGCCGGAGGGCGATAGCTCAAGCAGCGATTCAAACAGTCAGTCATCCGGCGGGCAAGCTCAGAGTGGGGAGGCTCCGAGCGGAGAAGCCCCAAGTGGAAATGCACCGAGCAGCGAGGCCCCGACCGGTATGCCGGGAGCAGGCGGCTTCACAGCAGGGGATGAAAGCGCAAGCTACGATTTATCAAATGCGACCATAACCAAAGACGGAAACGAATCGGAGGTAAGCGATATTAGCGAGGGGGACATCCTCAAGATTACCCTTGATAAGAGCGGAAATGCGGCAGAGGTTGAAATCGTAAGCGCCGGAGGCTTTGGCGGCAGCGGAAATGTAGAGCAGGGAAGTAGCGCAAACACCATTGACGAGGACGGAACTTATTCCGATGAAACCTACACATCCACCGGCGATGATGAGAACGCTCTGCGAGTTGACGGAGCAGAGGTAACACTTACGGGAATCACCGTCAGCAAGGACGACGGTTCATCTTCCAACACGGAGGACGGCGACTTTTACGGAATGAATGCGGCACTGCTGGCAACCGACGGAGCAACGGTTACGATTAAGGACGCCACCGTAACCTCCGATGCCCAGAACGGAAACGGGATTTTCAGCTACGGAAGCGGAACTACCGTGAATGTATCCGACACGACGATCACAACGACAAAAGATAATTCCGGCGGCATCCAGACCACCGGAGGAGCCACCACAAACGCCGGCAATCTGACCGTTTCCACCGCAGGGAATTCCTCGGCAGCAATCCGCTCCGACAGAGGCGGCGGTACGGTGAATGTTGACGGGGGAACCTATACCAGCAGTGGCTACAACTCCCCGGCGGTTTACTCCACCGCAGATATAACGGTAAAAAACGCGAAGTTAACCGCGAAAAACTCAGAAGCCCTGGTAATTGAGGGAGAAAATTCCATTACCCTGGAAAATTGCACGGTTACCGGCAATATGAGCGATACAAAAGGCACCAGCTCCGATGAAAATGTGCATAATGTGATGATTTACCAGTCAATGTCCGGTGACGCGGAAGTGGGAACCAGCGAATTTTCCATGACCGGCGGAAGCCTCACATCGAAGAACGGCGATATGTTCTATATCACAAACACAAACTGCACCATCAAGCTCACGGATGTAACCATCAAGAATGCAGACAGCGACGGATATTTAATGAACATTTGCGGCAACTCCGCATCCCACGGATGGGGCACAGCCGGCGCTAACGGCGGAAACGTAACCTTTACGGCATCGGATCAGACTCTCAAAGGCGATATAGTAGTTGACACGATTTCCACGCTTAATATGAAGCTCACGGACGGAAGCACCTTTACCGGAACCGTGAACATCGTAGACAATGCCGAAGGCGGCACAGCGGTTTCTGACAACGCGGTAATCACCATTGACAGCGGAAGCACATGGAATCTTACAGGAAACTGCACCGTTACAAGCCTTACGAACAACGGAACGATCAACTTTAACGGCTACACTATTACCCTTGCAGACGGGACGGTTTTAAAATAAAGAATCAATAAAGGATCAAAGAAAACAAAATAAAAAAAGGGTTTAAGAGCCTCGGGGCCGCAGGAAAATTCCTGCGGCTTTGTTTATGTATGACGGGCAACCTTATTTTGCACATGAAATATCATATTTTCGTATTAACGGAGCATATAATGAAATAATCCGTATTAGGTGCAATGATTGCAACCGAAAAGAGAAGGCAAAGCAGAGGTAAAAGAAAGGTAGTATGGAAAAACATTATATAAGCATTGAAAACCGCGAAAAAATAACGCTAAGTCAGGTGAGAGATGTGGATGCATTTGACGAAGATACGCTTTGGGCAAATTTGGAAGAAGGAAGCATAGAAATAACAGGCAAAAATTTGAATATAGAAAAACTCGACCTGGCAGAGGGGATGCTTGTGGTAAATGGAACGATATGTTCAGTTACATATACTGACAAAACTGTTAAAAAAGCCGGTAGAGGATTGCGAAATTTCGGAAAGCGAAAAGAGTAAAGCGCAATGACGGAACTCATACGCTGGCAACTTACCGTAATCGCCGTCATGGCATCATGCGGAATCACAGTGGGACTGATACGCAGCGTCTTTACCTCTTTTGAAGAAATCAAAAAAATGAAAAGAACCGGGCGCATATTAATGGAAATCCTGTATTTTTTATCCATGGGTTTCCTGTATAGCGAATTTACATTTTACTGTCAAAACGGGAAACTGTCTTTTCTCGGCTTATTTTCATTCATAATAGGGCTAAGGTTGTGGAAAAAGTTTTTTTGTGGTATACTCTTCGTGGGTGACGACAATGAAAAGAAACAAAGACAGAGCTCGCAGAAAAGTTAATTATACAAAAATTGTCGTGTGCGCTGTGGTGATAATTCTCATAGCGTATTTTGGCATGTCTGCAATCAAAATCGTGAACCTGAACAAAGAAAAAGAAGAGGTATCGGCATATAATCAGGAACTTTTGCAAAATAAGGAAGATCTTCAGCTGAAATTGGATAATATCAGCTCCGCGGATTATATAGAATCCCAGGCGCGGCGGGATTTAAAGCTGGTCAAACCCAATGAGCTTTTGTTTATTTTTTCGGGAAAGTCTTCCGATTCGGGAAAGTCTTCCGATAAGGCAGAGGAAAATGCCCAGGGGCAAGATGACACACAGAATAAAGATACTAAGCAAGAGGACAAGCAGGAATAATTTATGGATAAAATCAGTATTAAAGAAACAATTGTTGTCGAGGGAAGAGATGACACTGCCGCAGTTAAACAGGCGGTGGACGGATTTATAATAGAAACCCACGGATTCGGAATAAAAAGGCAGACATGGGAGCTTATAGAAAAAGCGTACAGAGGCAGCGGAATAATTATTTTTACGGATCCTGATTTTTCGGGAGAAGAAATAAGACGGAAGCTCACAGAAAAATTTCCGGATGCCAAACAAGCCTTTTTA
This sequence comes from Absicoccus sp., assembly GCA_963647945.1. GTDB lineage: Bacteria > Bacillota > Clostridia > Peptostreptococcales > Anaerovoracaceae > CAG-238. Next base: position 6,134 of record CAVJCN010000016.1, read on the forward strand.
GACAGAAAACTTGCCACAAAAAAAGGCGACATCGGAATAGAAAACGCCGCTCCCGAAGCGATAGCCGAAGCCCTGTCAAAGGCCCATTGCACGGTTTATCCCTGCGGCGAAGAAAAATTTACGGAAAGATTTTCGCAACAGGATTTGTTTGAATCGGGGCTTGCCGGAGCAAAGGATTCCGGAGAGCGCAGAGAAAAAATCGGAAAGATACTTGGAATCGGATACGGAAATGCAAAGGCGTTTTTGGGAAAACTCAACAAGTTTGATATAAGCAAAGAGGAATTTTATGAAGCTTTACGCACCATCGACAATAAGGGAAATTAAAGAAAAATACGGATTCAGGCTTACCAAAAGTCTGGGCCAGAATTTCCTTACGGACAAGAATATAATAGACAAAATAATCGAAGGCTCAGAAATCACAGAGGAGGATCTTGTAATTGAGATCGGGCCGGGGATAGGAGTAATAACCTACGAAGCCTCCCGGGCCGCAAGACAGGTAATTGCTGTAGAAATAGACAGGAATTTGATTCCGATTTTACAGGAAACCTTAGCGGAAAGAGATAATATACAGGTTATCAACAGGGATATATTAAAAACGGATGTAAACCGAATTATCGAGGATGCAAAGGCGGCAGATCCGAAAATCAAAGGGGTGAAGATTATCGGAAATCTTCCCTATTATATCACAACTCCAATCATTATGAAGCTGCTTGAAGAGGGTGTCAATGCCGATGGGATAACAGTCATGATGCAAAAGGAAGTTGCGGACAGGATCAAGGCGGTTCCGGGCACAAAGGCATACGGAGCCCTTTCGGTAGCGGTACAATATTATTGCGAAGTCGAAAGCGTTGTGAATGTACCAAAAGAAGTGTTTGTACCGCAGCCTAAGGTTGATTCGACGGTTTTGAATTTAAAAATTCGCAAGACCTGCCCGGTTGAAGTAAAGAATCGGGAATTGTTTTTCGCAGTGGTAAAGGCGGGCTTCGGTCAAAGAAGAAAAACCCTTGGCAATTCGCTGATGGGGGTAAAAGATATTACCAGGGAAATTGTTTTTGAAGCTCTCGATGCGGCGGGGATCGATTCATCCCGCAGAGCGGAAACCTTAACCCTGGAAGAATTTGCAGAATTGTCAAACCGGGTGGAATTGAGATTATAACAGGAAAGGAAAATGCATGGACGAAAAAAATAAAGAAAATATGGAAAATATGACGGAAAACAAACCGGAGGACAAAACGGAGAGTAAGACAGAGCAAAAACCGGAGAGTAAGACAGAACAAAAACCTGAAAACAAGCTGGAAAAATTTGAACATTTCAACCAATTTGAAAAGCTTGACAGAAAAGTCGAAGAAACCATCCGTGAAGTTGAAACCATGGATAAACGCAAATTCTACAAGAACAGCTTTGTGTTTGCGGGAATTTTGGCGATCTGTCTTAACCTTATAATAGAAACACTGGGTCGCTTTACAACAGCGGGAATCTTCGGAGGACTTAAATTTATGGTGTCAGATCCGATAGTGTTCTTATATAATGCGATGATAATCTTCGCGACTCTTTGCGTTGCTTCGATTTTTAAGAGGAGAGTATTTTCCTTTACCATTATATCAATATTTTGGCTGGGAATCGGCGTTGTCAACGGAGTGATTCTGACCCAACGAATGACGCCCTTTACAGTAAAAGATCTGAGCAACCTGGGCGATGGTTTGACAATTGTAACAAATTACCTCAAAACATGGCAGATCGTTTTGGCAGTGGCAGTGATCGTACTGGCAATCCTAGGACTTGTTTTTCTTTTCATCAAAGGCCCAAAGAAGAAGGACAAGCTCCACCGCAAGAGAAACATTGTAGCGGTATGTCTGGTAATCGTTACAACCTTTGCCTCTACTTCCCTTGCAATCAGCACAGGGGTTGTGGAAACCTTTTTCGGAAACCTTGCCTACGCATATCGGGATTACGGCGTTGTGTACTGTTTTACCAACACATGGCTCAATACAGGAATAAGCAAGCCGGCAGGATACAGTAAGGAAAGCATACGGGATATTTTTACCAAAAAAGAACTGGGTGATGACGGAGCGATGCTTCTTGAAGAAAAGGATGTGGACGAAGAATATCCGAACATTTTGTTCTTACAGCTGGAGTCCTTTATCGATCCGCTGACAATAAAGAGCATAGAGCTTTCGGAAGACCCTTGCCCAAACTTCAGAAAGCTGATGAGCGAATACCCATCGGGGCAGCTTGAAGTTCCGGCCTGCGGAGCGGGCACGGCAAATGTGGAATTTGAGGTTCTGACAGGACTCAGCGTAAAATTCTTCGGTCCGGGAGAATACCCGTACAAATCGGTGCTCAAAGAAAAAGCCGCGGAATCCCTTGCCTTTGACCTTGACAGCTTGGGCTACACTTCCCATGCCATACACAACCACAGGGCGGTATTTTATAACAGAAACACCGTTTTCGCAAACATCGGATTCGACACCTTTACCAGCGTGGAATACATGAAAAATGTGGCAAAAACCCCGAAAAACTGGGCGAAGGACAAGGTGCTCACGGAGTGTATAGAGGATGCCCTTGATTCCACCCCGGGCAGAGATATGATTTATACGATATCGGTTCAGGGCCACGGAAAATATCCGAGCGAACAGGTGATAACGAATCCGAAGATAAAGGTGCTTTCCGCCCCTAGCGAGGAGCTTAAATGGAAGTACGAATATTATGTGAACCAGATTTACGAAATGGATCAATTTATAGGCGAGCTGGTGGAAAAACTTTCCGAGAGAGATGAGCCGATTATGCTGGCAATGTACGGAGATCATATACCCGCATTGGACATAACGGAGGACGACCTGGAAAGCGGCGACCTGTATGAAACCCAGTATCTCATTTGGAACAACATCGGACTCAAAAAAGACGATGAAACCCTCCACACATACCAGCTTGCGGCGTACATGACGGATTTGGTGGATTTACAGGTAGGAACTGTATTTACATACCAGCAGAACCACAGAAACAGCGAAACATACCTGGAAGATTTGAAGGCCCTCGGGTATGATATGCTTTACGGAAAAGGATATATTTACGGAGGAAAGAATCCCTTCAAGGCTAAAAATCTTAAGATGGGGGTCAATGATATCAAGATTGACGAAGTGGTAAAAATCGGCGATACATATTACATCAAAGGACAAAATTTCACACAGTACAGCAAGGTGACCCTAAACGGCAAGGAGCTAAAGACCATTTACCTGGGAGAAAGCATCCTGGGACTCCTGGAAGATGTGGATCCGGAAGATGCTCCGAACATGAAAGTCAGCCAGATAGAAACCAAAAACAATGAAATTCTAAGCACAACAGAGTAAGGAGGTAAAAAAATGAACATGTCAAAAATTGAAACCGAAAGACTTTTGCTTTCACCGTGGACGCTTAGCGTAGAAGATGTCAAGGGGCTTTATGACTACGCCAAGAATCCAAAGGTAGGGCCAAATGCCGGCTGGGCACCTCACAAGGACGAAGATGAATCTGCGTCCATAATCGAGGAGATGTTTATGCCATATGAGGTCTGGTCTATAAGGGACAGGCAGACCGGAAAACTTATGGGAAGCATCGGACTGGAACCGGATCGCCGCAGAGAGGGAGTGAACAGCCGAGAGCTGGGTTATTCCCTGGGAGAAGATTTTTGGGGACATGGTTATATGACCGAGGCGGCGAAGGCTGTGATGAAAAAAGCCTTCGATGAACTTGATCTGGAAGTTATGTCAATTTGCACCGGCCCTGAAAATAAGCGTTCCCAGCGGGTTATCGAAAAATGCGGTTTCAAGCTCGAGGGCATTCAGAGAAAAGGGTATCATATTTATGATGGAACGGACAGGGACAACTTGGTTTATTCGATACTCAGAGAAGAATTTTATGCAAGAGAGGCTGAAGCTGCTGGGGAAAAGGGCAATAACGGCAACAGCGGCGATAGCGATGGCGCTGGCGATGCCCGGGAGAAGAAATGAAGCGAATCAAGGGATTTTTCCTTAGGCTTTTGGTTGCGGTGATTTTCCTTGCCATGGTAGGCACCATGGTAATTATGCTGGTGAACAGCAAAGTCAAGAGCAGCACCCAGGAGGACATTTTCTATGTGGTGCAGGGCAGCGACATTGAGATTAACCCGGTTGCCGGGGCGAAGCTGGAGGACTTCGGCGCGGACTGCGCCATCGTTTTGGGATGCGGGATCGAGGACAGCCAGACCCCAAGCCCCATGCTGAAGGACAGGCTTGATGTGGGAATCGCCCTGTATAAACAGGGGTTTGTGCCCAAACTGTTGCTCAGCGGAGATAACGGCCAGCAAAACCACAACGAAATCCATGTAATGCTGAAGTACACAAAGGATGCAGGGGTGCCGGAGGAAGATATCTTCTGTGACCATGCAGGCTTTTCCACATACGATTCCATGTATAGAGCGGCGGACATCTTCCGGGTAGAGCGGGCGGTTGTGGTTACGCAAAAATACCACGAATACCGGGCTCTTTACATAGGAAAGAAGCTGGGAATCGATGTGTGCGGAGTCGCCTCGGATCAGGTAAACTATTTTGGACAGAAGTACCGGGAGGCGCGGGAAATTTTGGCAAGAGTAAAAGACTTTGGCAAAGCAAATCTCAGAATGAAAGCCACCTACGCGGGGGATGCGATTCCCATAAGCGGAAGCGGAATAACCAGCCACGGCGAGTAAGCGGAAGGCCCGTAACTTTACACAAAATTAAATCATGGTGCATAGTATATAGAGGATAGAAATGTCCTCTATTTTTATTGTGTGAGGAAGGGCTTATGATATATTTGGATAATGGAGCAACCTCGTTCCCAAAACCCCGGGGCATGGTGGCGGCAATGGAAGAATGTATAATGAAATACTGCGGAAATCCGGGAAGATCGGGACATTCCATGTCCATGAGAACAGGGGAGGAAGTTTACCGGGCAAGAAAAAATGTGGCAAAGATTTTTAACATCGAGCAGGCAGAAAGGCTCCTTTTTACCAAAAACACAACGGAAGCGCTGAATTTAGCGCTGATGGGAAGCCTAAAAAAGGGCGATCATGTTATAACCACATCAATGGAGCATAACTCGGTGCTTCGTCCCCTCAAAACCCTTGAAAAAAGAGGCGTTTCTCACTCGATTATTCGGGCAGACCGAGAGGGGAGGATACGCCCCGGGGATATTGAAAAAACAATAAGGCAAAACACCAAAATTATTGCAATCACCGCCGCGTCAAATGTTACGGGAACCGTAATGCCCCTTACCGAGATAGGAAAACTGGCAAGAAAACGGGGAATTATTTTTCTGGTTGACGGAGCCCAAGCGGCAGGCTCCCATGTGCTTGATGTGAGCAAAATGAATATAGGAATGCTGGCTGTGCCCGGACATAAAGGGCTTTTGGGGCCTCTTGGGACAGGAGCGCTGTATGTAGATCCGAGCATTTATCTGTCGCCCCTTCTTTCGGGAGGGACGGGAACCGAGTCCAAAAGCAGAACCCAGCCTGCGGAATTTCCGGAGGGATTCGAGGCGGGAACCATCAACGCGCCGGGCATAATCGGCCTTGGCTTTTCCGCCGCTTTCGTGGATAAAATCGGTGTAGATGTGATAGAAGAACATGAGCGGGAAATGATAAGCTATCTCGATGAAGAACTTGACAATATGAGCTTTGTGAAGCGGTACGGTCCCTCCGCGGAGGAAAAAACGGGAATTACGCTGCTGAATATAGAGGGAGTGGGTGCAGAGGAAGTGACAACCATCCTCAGCAGTCAGTACGGAATCGCGGTTCGTGGCGGCTATCACTGTGCGGGGCTTGCTCACAAAACCATCGGTACATGGGATACCGGGGCGGTAAGAATCAGCATAGGGCCTTTCAACGGAAAGCGGGATATAGACAAATTGCTCGACGCGATTTCAAAAATCGGAAAAGGATAAAATCACAAAAAAACCACAAAAGCCAGAAGAAAAATCAATGAAAGGGCGGCAAACTATGTTATAATTAAGGACATGAAAAGCGAAACACAAACGAAGAAATACGAAATGCGAGGGTATCGAATGAAAAAAAGAGCGATAATGATTTTTCTGGCAATTTTGCTTATTTTTACCATGGCAGCCTGCTCCGGTGAAGAGGAGGACGCAGGCTCCGGAAACGATGTGACAAGCAGCGAGGTAACCGGCGAAGCAAGTGATGACGGCGAAACCCAAGGGGAAGAAGCCACGGAGAATGTGGCAACAGAGTACGAAACAAGCGAGGATGAAGAAGCCGCGGCTTTTGGGATTTCTGTAAAAAAGTCATTTAAAATGTCCGGAACCCTTGATAAAATAAGCTATAAAGATATTTCCGAATTGGGGGAAACTCTTGAAGAAAAACTCACCTCGGCGCTGAAAAAGGCATCGA
>CAVJCN010000017.1:0-12488 GCA_963647945.1 Absicoccus sp.
ACTTACGCCTTCGGAGGGATAAAATACGATGATTTCGGTTCCCGGCACTTCTGCAAAGCCCTCGAGAGCTGCCTTTCCGGTGTCCCCGGAAGTCGCCGTCAGAATACAGATTTTGGACTTTTCGCCCTCTTTGCGGCAGGCGGTGGTCATAAGGTACGGCAAAATGGACAGTGCCATGTCCTTGAACGCCGCAGTTTTGCCGTGGTAAAGCTCAAGGAAATGGGCTCCCCCCGCCGGGGTGAGTTTTACGATGTCCGGCGCAGTGAACTTGCTGTCGTAAGCGCCGTCTATGCAGGCTTTCATTTCTTCCGGCGAAAAGTCGTCAAAAAACGCTCCGATTATTTTGAAAGCTATATCTTTATAGCCCAGTTTTCCGGCGGCAATCAGCTCTGCCGCATCTTTAATATCCAGCGGCAGAGCAGGGACTTCAACCGGCACATACAGTCCCTTATCCGCGGCGATGCCGCGGATGATTGCCGCAGAACCGGTCATTCTGTCCTTGCCGCCACGCGTACTTTCATATAGCATAGTTTTCCTCCTAAATTCATAAGGGCAGCTTTCGTCCGAAGGACGAAAGCCTCATTTTTTAAAAAAGTCAATTTCTCCTTACCCGCTTACAGACAGGTGAAATCGACTTTTTCTTTGATATGTAGAAAAATTTCAATTTTTCTTCCTTTTTCCGCCCCGCAGGGGGCAAGAAAGCTACCTTGCCAAACTGCGGGGCTCCAAGCGAAACTGAATAAGAGCCTCGCCGACTTTTCGAGGCGGTGCCGCAGCTGCCCGCGAAGCGAGCATTAGCTTTGGCTGCTGAATTGCACTGTTTGAGCGGGGAATCCTGTCGCACATCCCGCGAGTTTGCAATTCAGCCCAAAGATTGCGAGCAAGCGGCTTGCAGCCTGCCGCCGCCGAGCATACATCCTCGGCTTTCGAGGCCCCGCAGGGGGCGAGAAAGCTACCTTGCCGGACTGCGGGGCTCCAAGCGAAACTGAATAATTATTTCCTCGCTTCGTGAGGAGCCGCCGGGCTGTCAGCGAAGATTCGCAGGGAGTTTGGTTGCGAAATCGAACTGTTTGAGCCAGCCCGCCAACAGGCGAGTTTTCGATTTCGCCCAAACTCCGCGGAGCAAGCTGGTAACAGCCCCGGCAACGAGCGCCGGCGATGGGAATAATTCTATTTCAGTTTCGCAACCATTTCTCCGGCCTTCACCTGCTGCCCCTCCGAAACATAAATTCTCTCAACAACACCGCCTTCTCTTGCGATGATATTCGTTTCCATCTTCATTGCCTCGATTACGGCGATCGGCTGATTAGCTGTAACCGTTTCGCCCTCTTTTACCAGCACCTTGATGATGTTGCCCGGAATATTTGCTCCAACCTCAAGCGGATTATCCTCGTTTGCATAAAGCACCGAATTGGAAGAATTTACTGTCACAGTCTTATCTTTTATCTTTATGATACGGCGATTTCCGTTAACCTCAAAGATCGCTTCACGGAACCCATCGTTGTCAACAGGACGAACCTCCTGGAGCTTAACCATGAGATTTACGCCGTCTTTAACCTTAACTTCGCAGGTTTCGCCCTCTTCAAGGGAGTGGAAGAATATATCCGAACCCATGTAGCGGAAGGAGCCCTCTTTGCGAAGGGACTTGATATAGTCCTCGAATACCTTAGGATAAATTGCATAGGAAATGACTTCTCTGTCAGTTCCCTCCAGCCCAAGCTCATCCTTGAGTTTCTTTCTGATACCCTCGAAGTCCTCCGGCGGAAGCAATTCTCCCGGTCTGCATGTAATAGGCTTCTTGTCCTTGAGCACAACCTTTTGGATATCCTCAGGGAAGCCGCCCTCCGGCTGGCCCATCATACCCTCGAAGTAGGAAACCGTGGAATCCGGGAAGTCGATGTTGGCTCCCTTTTCAACGATGTTTTCAGGAGTAAGGCCGTTCTGAACCATGAAAATCGCCAGGTCACCTACAACCTTTGATGACGGAGTAACCTTTACGATGTCACCCAGCATTGCGTTTACCGCCTTGTACATATCCTTAACCTCTTTCAGCTTATGGCCCAGTCCAAAGGACTCAACCTGTGCCTGAAGGTTGGAATACTGACCTCCAGGAATCTCGTATTTATAGATTTCCGCAGAAGCCGTCTGAAGCTCGGATTCAAATTCCTTGTAAACCGGACGAACATCTCTCCAGTATTCACTGATTCTCTGAAGTCCGTCAGAATCAAGTCCCGTATCTCTGTCGGAGTTCTGCAAAGAAGCAACGATGGAGTTAAGGGCCGGCTGGGAAGTAAGTCCCGACATGGAGTTAAATGCCGCGTCTACGATGTCAACTCCTGCCTGAGCCGCCATAAGCACTGTTGCCACCCCGTTTCCGGATGTGTCGTGGGTGTGCAGATGAATCGGAATACCGATTTCCTGCTTGAGTGTTCCTATGAGCTTTGAAGCCGCCGTCGGCTTGAGCAATCCCGACATATCTTTGATGCCGAGAATATGAGCGCCGCGCTTTTCCAGCTCCTTTGCCATCCTTACATAGTAGTCAAGGGTATATTTCGTTCTGGACGGATCCAGAATATCTCCCGTATAGCAAAGACAAGGCTCTGCGATCATTCCCTGATTGAGGGTTTCGTCCAAAGCGATTTCCATTCCCTGAATCCAGTTAAGGGAGTCAAAGATTCTGAACACATCGATTCCGGCCTTTGCGGACTGTTTAACAAATTCACGGATCACATTATCCGGATAGTTCTTGTATCCCACGGCATTTGCCCCTCTAAGGAGCATCTGCATGAGTATGTTCGGGCATTTTTCCCTGAGCATTTCCAGTCTTTCCCATGGATCTTCCTTAAGGAAACGATACGCGGTGTCAAATGTTGCTCCGCCCCACATTTCCAGGGAGAAGAGCTTGCGTCCGTAAACGGAAACCGCCGGCGCGATTTTTTCCATATCCACCGTTCTTACACGGGTTGCCATAAGAGATTGCTGGGCATCACGCATGGTTGTATCGGTTATGAACAGCCTCTGCTGCTTTTTTACCCACTGGGTAAAGTCCTTTGCCCCCATCTCGTCGAAAAGCTGTTTGGTGCCTCTGCCCTGCAAATCTGCAAGCTCCGAACTCTTGAATTTCGGGAAAACAGGAACATTGTAGCTTTTCTTCTTGCCCTTTGTTTCGTTGACAAACTTATTGCCCAGGAACTCGATAACTCGAAGCTCCGTGTCCTGAACCTTGCCGATATCCAGCAAATCAGGGGTGTTTGCGATAAATCCGGTGTCGCATTCTCCCGCCGCAAAGGTCGGGTGATTAAGTACATTGAGCATAAACGGAATGTTGGTCTTTACGCCTTTGATTATGGTTTCACCGAGGGCACGGAGCGCCTTTCTTCTGGTGTCATCAAAGGTTCTTCCGAAGGCGGTTACTTTGAGCAAAAGCGAGTCGTAGAACGGCGTGATAGTCGAGCCTTGGAAGCCGTTGCCCCCGTCAAGTCTTATGCCAAATCCGCCCGGCGATCTGTATGATTCAATTGTTCCGGTATCCGGCATGAAATCGTTGGTGGGATCTTCCGTAGTGATTCTGCACTGAATCGCGTGACCCGTTACCTTGATGTCTGCCTGGCTCTTGATGCCGATTTCCGGGCTGTCCAATCTGTAGCCCTCAGCCACGAGGATCTGAGCCTGCACGATATCGATTCCCGTAACCATTTCCGTTACGGTGTGCTCAACCTGGATACGCGGGTTCATCTCGATGAAATAGTGTTTGCCCGTGGTGTGGTCGAGAAGAAATTCAACGGTACCTGCCGAGCGATAGTTCACAGCCTTCGCTATTTTAAGAGCGTCCTCGCATATCGCCTTGCGCTGTTTGTCTGTAAGGCAAAGCGCCGGAGTAAACTCGATAACCTTCTGGTGTCTTCTCTGAATTGAGCAGTCACGCTCAAAAAGATGAACGATGTTGCCTTCCTTGTCACCCAAAATCTGCACTTCGATGTGCTTCGGATTTTCTAAGTATTTTTCGATGAAAATATCGTCAATTCCGAAAGCCTTCGCCGCCTCCGAACGAGCAGAACGGAACTGCGGAAGCAATTCTTCTTCGGTTCTTACGATTCTCATTCCTCTGCCGCCGCCGCCTGCCGCCGCTTTGAGCATAACCGGGTAACCGCAGGAATTGGCAAATTCGATTGCCTCTGCCTCTGTTTCGATTGCCTTTTCAACTCCCGGAACCGTTGGAACGCCTACGGAATGGGCTACTATTTTCGACTGGATTTTATCTCCCAGACTGTTCATCATTTCCGCGGTAGGGCCTATAAATTCGATGCCCGCATCGGCACAGGTCTTTGCAAAGTCCTCGTTTTCCGCAAGGAACCCGTATCCCGGATGAATGGCATCTACGCCCTTTGCCTTTGCCAGCGCAATGATTTCGTCAATGCTGAGGTAAGCTCCCACAGGGGTCTTGCCCTTTCCAATCTGATAAGCCTCGTCTGCCTTCGTCCTGAACAAAGAATTTTTGTCCTCTTCGGAATAAATCGCAACCGTTCTTATTCCCAGCTCTCTGCAAGCTCGGAAAACTCTGATTGCAATTTCGCCTCTGTTGGCTACAAGCACTCTCTTGAATTTCTTGATTTCTCCCATTTTTACTCTCCTAAAAAAATTTTACTTGACCATTACCTGACCATTTCTTAACTGTTACTCGACTGTTACTTGACCATATGAATATCCATCTGCGGATAAGGTATATCTATATTTGCTTCGTCAAAAGCAATTTTAACTTGCTCCTGCAAGTAATATTTTACATCCCAGTATTTCGGAGTTTCGCACCACACCTTAAAGTCGATTTCAACGGCGCTGTCACCATGGGCGGCAACCCCGAAAAACGGCTCCGGCGTTTCCAAAACATCCGGGTTTGATTCTGCCACAGCAAGAAGCGTATCTCTGACCTTTGAAAGCTCCGCCTCATAGCTTACGGTGAATTTCAAGTCCACTCTGCGGGTTTCTTCCTTCGTGTGGTTCACAAGCACCGATGAGGTTATGGCACTGTTTGGAACCGCCACTGCCTTGTTGTCGTAGGTTCTAAGGGTCGTCACCATCAGGTCTATGCTCTGAACGATTCCGCTTGCTCCTGCGGTTTCGATAAAATCTCCTCTGACAAAAGGTTTATTGATCAAAATTATCAGACCGCCAGCCACATTTCCCAGGCTGTCCTTCATGGCAAGGGCTATCGCCGCGCCTCCGGCTCCCAGCACCGTTACAAGGGGTGCTGTCGGTATGTTCAGACAGGTAAGAGCCACTACAAATATCAGGATGTAAGCGGTATATTTCACGGTGTTAAGCAGGAACTTATACACCGATTCGTCTAATGTACTCTTTGCCAGAAGCCTGCGGGCAAATCTAAGCAGGAGCTTTGTCAGGATAACTCCCGCCGCCACCACGATCAGGCAAACCAAAATATTTTTTCCGTATGCAAACAGCGTTTCAATGGTTTTTTCCGAAAAATTCATTGCGGTTTCACTCCTCCCTCTATTTTAGTTTATGCAGATCTTGCGGGGAACATTTCCTGCGGTCTGTCGAGCCCTCTTGCATGAATCCCGGCGCATTTTGCCGGTGCAAGCCCTTTTCGGGAGCCTGCCGCCGGTGCCCCAAAAGCCCCAAAAGCCCCAAAAGCCCCAAAAGCCTCCAAAGCCCCCAAAAGCCTCAAAAGCCCCAAAAGCGCCTACTCGGCATAGTTTCTTCCGCTTCTTCTTCTTTCCAATTCGTGCAGAAGTTTCTTTCTCAGCCTTATATCGTTAGGGGTAATTTCCACAAGTTCGTCATCGTTTATAAATTCCAGTGCCTCTTCAAGGGTGAATGTCCTTGCCGGACTCAGCTTTATCGCCTCGTCCGAGCCTGCCGCACGCATATTGCTGACTTTTTTCGCCTTGCAAGGATTTACCACCATGTCGTCATTTCTGGAGTTCATACCGACAATCATTCCCTCGTAAACCTTGGTTCCCGGTTCTACGAACATTTGGACTCTTTCTCCGATGTTAAAAAGCGCATAAGGAGTGCATACGCCCTCTTCCTGGGCAATGGCGACTCCGTTTGTACGCTGGGGAATCTCGCCTTTATATTCGTCAAAGGAATCGAATCTTCTTACCATGGTGCCCTCGCCCCGGGTATCGTTGATAAATTCGCTCCTGTAGCCCAACAAACCTCTGGTCGGCACGAGATATTCTATGCGTGAGTATCCGTTTTCTCCCGACATTTGTTTCATCAGGCCCTTTCTGATATTCAATTTATTTATAACGGTGCCTGCATATTCGTCCGGCACGGATATAACAACTTCTTCGATTGGTTCAAGGGGCTTTCCGTTTTCATCCCGATGGAGAATTACCTCCGGCTTTGATACTGCAAGCTCATAGCCCTCTCGCCGCATATTTTCTATGAGGATGGAAAGGTGCAGTTCCCCTCTTCCCGACACCTTAAAGCAGTCCGTGGATTCGGTTTCTTCCACCAGAAGCCCCACATTTACTTCCAGCTCCTTGTTCAGCCTTTCCCGAATGTGTCTGGATGTTACAAATTTGCCCACCTTGCCTGCGAACGGCGACTTGTTTACCATAAAATTCATGGACAAAGTAGGTTCTTCGATATGGATCATCTCCATGGGCTGGGGGTCTTTCGGATCGCAAATGGTTTCTCCTATGGAAATATCCGAAATTCCCGATACCACCACGATATCTCCGCAGTGGGCTTCCGGCACCGCAGTACGCTTCAGTCCTCTGTATACGAATATCTGATTTACCTTGCGGGAAACTATGCTGCCGTCTGCTTTGGCAACCGCAACGGTCTGACCCTCTTTGATGGTTCCCTTGGTGATCCTGCCGATTCCCAGTCTGCCGATGTAATCATCGTAGGCAAGGGTGGAAACCTGAAATTGCAGCGGTTCCTCATCCAAGTCCGGATAAGGCTCGCAGTGCTGGATTATTGTATCAAACAGCGGTGTAAGGTCAAGTCCGCCGTAACCTGCCGGGCTTTTCTTGATCTTGGCATCTCCTTCTCCCACCAGCACTCCGAGAGCTTCCTTGGGGTCTTTAACGGCGATTCCCTGACGGGCAATCCCGTAGAGGATTGGAAAGTCAAGCTGCTCGTCGTTGGCTTCAAGATCCATGAAAAGTTCGTAAACTTCGTCCACAACTTCGTCAATCCTAGCATCCTTTTTGTCCAGCTTGTTTATGAATAAAATAGGGTTAATTCCCTGTTCCAGCGATTTTTTAAGAACAAATCTTGTTTGTGGCATCGGGCCTTCGCTGGAATCTACCAGCAGTATAACCGTATCTACCGTTTTCATGATTCGCTCAACCTCGGAGCTGAAGTCTGCGTGTCCCGGGGTGTCCACGATGTTTATTTTTACATCGTTATGCATAATTGAACAGTTTTTGGAATAAATGGTTATTCCTCTCTCTCTTTCGATATCGTCACTGTCCATAACGCAATCCACTACTTCTTCATTTGCTCTGAAAACACCGCTCTGATTGAGAAATGCGTCAACCAAAGTTGACTTTCCGGCATCTACATGAGCTATCACAGCTATATTTATAATCTTTTCTTTTTGACTCATTATATATTCCCTCTTTCGTTGAAATTTTAACAATTTCGCCTAAGTTTCAATAACAATTTATTGTATCATAACGCGCCGGAGCTTGCAAGCCCCGGTGCCGAATATTTGACTTTTTGCCTTTTATAATTGCCTCTGCCACCCGTATGCCGTCAACGGCAGCAGAAGTTATGCCTCCTGCATAGCCCGCTCCTTCTCCGCAGGGATAAAAGCCTTCAAGGGGAGCAGTCCGGTCATTCCGGTCATTCTTCTCGTTCCGGTCATTCTGCTCATTTCGATTTTGTTGCCCATTACGCTCTTCCCTCTCATTTCTGCCGATTTGGGCGTGCATATTTTCGTCCCGGACTATGCGTACAGGTGACGAGCTTCTGGTTTCCACCGCCGTTACCACAGCATTGTCATCATCAAACCCCTTGATTTTCTTGCCAAGATACGGCATCGCCTCGCGAAATGCCGAAACAGCAAAGGCAGGAAGAGAATTTTCCACCGCGGGTGCCTCGCCGTCCCTAAGCTGTCCCCATGTGGATTTTGGCGGCTTATAGCCTCCGCCTCCGTTTGCAAAGGCCAGTCTTTCGTATTTTTCCTGAAACTCTACGCCGGCAAGAACCTCCTCAGAGCCAAAGTCCGAAGTCCTCACATCGCAAAGCAGGGCGCTGTTTGCTGTGCCGCTTGCTCTGCCACGGTAGCTCATGCCGTTTGTCACAACGCCCCCCTCCTGTGAGGAAGCGACTATGACTTCTCCTCCCGGACACATACAAAAGGTGTATACGCCTCTGCCGTCATCGCATCTATGGTTTATTTTGTAATCCGCAGGGGGAAGTCCCAGCTTTCCCGAAGGCTTGCCGTACCGGGCCCCATCGATCAATTCCTGCGGATGCTCGATTCTCACGCCTATTGAAAAGGGCTTTTGCTCCATGTAAATTCCCGCGTCATGCAGCATCCTGAATGTATCTCTTGCGCTGTGTCCGATTGCAAACACCGCAGCCTCACATTCCAGAATTTCTTCCTTCTCCTGGCATTTCCCCGACCTGTCGATTTTTCTGACAGCAAGGGCTTTCACTTTTTTCCCTGCGCCGGTTTCTTCAAGGAGCACGCCGCATACCTGAGAATCAAAGCGAACCTCCCCGCCCAGGGCAATGATTTCTTCTCTGATGTTCTTCACCACTTCTCTGAGTATATCCGTGCCTATATGAGGTTTCTGTTTGTACAGTATATCCTCCGGCGCTCCGGCTTTTACAAGTTCTTCCAGCACCTTTGCTATCCGTATATCCTTTGTTCCGGTGGTGAGCTTTCCATCGCTGAAAGTCCCTGCGCCCCCCTCGCCGAACTGCACATTTGACTGGGTATCGAGTTTTCCTTCTTCCCAAAATCGTTTCACGGTTTCGGTTCTTTCCTCCATTCGCTGCCCTCTTTCCAGCACTATCGGTCTGTATCCTGCCTGAGCCAATATGAGTGCGGCAAACATACCTCCGGGGCCGAATCCCACGATTACGGGTCTTTTTTTCAGCGGTAATGCCCCGCTGCCCGGCTTCGGGAATTTGTACGAGGTATCCGGCGCAATTTCCAGTTTCACTTTGCCCTCCGAAGCAAGTCTTGCCGTCTTAGCCGGATTTTTTTTATACACGCAAACAAAATCCACCGAATAAACCAGATAAATGTTGTTTTTATCTCTGGCATCAATGGATTCCCTTGCAATTTTCCACTCTTTGATTATCAAATCGCTCCTGCCCAGCTTTTTCAGGATTTTTTGGGGCAAAAGCTCCCGAGCCTCTCCGGGTCTTAGTTTAATCTGATGTATTCTGTACATTTTTTCCTCAAACGCTTTTAATATTTATCGGTTCTCTTAAAATCGCTTCTCTTAAAAAATCGGTTCTCGTAAATTTAGCCGCAATTCCTTTGCCGGCAATAATTCCGGTACGCCAGGCATTGTGAAGATTAAATCCTCCGCAGGGGCCCGCATAGTCCGTAACCTCGCCGCTGAAATACAGTCCCGGAAGAATTTTCGATTCCATGGTGCTTTCATCGATTTCTTCCATGGAAACTCCGCCGCAGGTTACCTGGGCTTCTTTCCAGCCCTTAAGCCCCGTAACAGGTATTCTGAAATTCTTGATATTTTCTATAAGGTTTCCCATCTCTGCTTCGGTGAGCTGCGAAAGTTTCTTTCCCTTTTCGATGCCCGCTCTCGCCGCAATAATCTCTGCAAGAGGATATTTGACTATCCCGCCCAGCGCCCGGCACACATCCATTGTTTCCCATATACCGCCGCCCGTCCACGCTTCCTTTATATCTCGCGTATTTCGCGCTCCGGCAGGGTCATTCGCTCCGGCCGGTCGGCTCGCGCAAAGCCCTTTTATACAGTCCCGCAAAGATTCTTTTTCAAAACCATGGGCAAAGTCGCAAAGGAGCTCATAGCCCGCAAAGGATTTTTTTTCAATCTTTCCCATTTCCCTGCTTTCTCCGGCTACCTTGCTTTCTCTGCTTTCTCCACTTTCCCCGTCTTCTCTGTTTTCGCTGCGGGGTTTCACCCTGTTTGACAGGTTCATTATGCATATTCCCGAAAGGCTGTCATCTCTGAACTGGATCTCCCCGATTTCTGTCCCAATTTCTCTGCCGTCGAGGCACAGCTTCACCTCTGCCTTGGCCCGCAGCCCTTTCAGGCCCTTTATTTCCGGCATATCCGTGCAAATTGCGGTAAGCCCCGGGGCCGGAGAAATCACCCGATGTCCGAGCTTCCTCGCCATCACATATCCATCGCCGGTGGTTCCCATGGCAGGATAGGATTTCCCTCCGGTGGCTATCAGCACCTTATCTGCACATAGTTCCCGGTTTTGACCCTTTTCTTCAAGCAAAAGAAGGAAGCCGCCCTCAGGACGCGCTTCCACCTTTTTTACCTCGCTGCTCAGCATTATACAAACTCCCGCCGAAACCGCCTCCTCCGCAAGCATGGAAGCAATCTGCCCCCCATCCTCGCTGCACGGATACATCCTTCCCTCCGAGTCTTTTCTGAGGAGGATTCCGCTCCGGGCGAAAAACTCAAAAACTTCCCTGTCCTCAGAGCAGGCCCCATTGGAAAGATTACACCTGCCGTTTCCGGCGGCAGCAAGTTTCTTCGCCGCACACTCTTTTTTTTCCGATATAATTACCGAAATTTTCGGATTTTCTCTTTTAATAGTCAGTGCAGCCGCAAGTCCCGATGCCCCTGCGCCTATGATTGCAACATCATAATCACCGGTTTTACTCATTTTCGGTTACCTCTGTGCCGGGCTTTGGCACCATCGTAGCGTCAAGCAGCTCCTCCGGAGTTTCTTTGATCACCTTAACCTCGGCTCTGGCTTCCTTTGCAACCTTGATGGCCTCTTTCGCCGCCTCGTGGGCCTCCAAAGCCTTTGCCGCCGCATCCTGCAACATTTCTTCCTTGGTCTTGATAAAATCCGGCTTCATTATGATAATAGTAGCGCCGATGTGGAAAATATTGAACCCCTGTACGACTATGCAAAGCCCCACCATGGTAATAGTTGCCAAGTTGAAAATGTCTACATCAAAGAACACATAAATGCCGGCAATCAAATTTATCAATCCGATTATCATGTGGTCATAAAACTTTCTGTCCCGCTTCTCCAGGCTTTCCCATGCCGTCACGAAATTTCTTACGCCGGTGGTGATTACCCAGAGTCCCAGAACCATAGGAACCACTGCGTCTGCCGACAGCTTGTTCAGGAGGATCAGCCCTCCCAAAAGGAATGTGGTCATGCCGTCAATCAAGATCCATTTTCTTCCTTCTTCATCGCCTCTGTAACTGTTATATGACAGGCACTCTACAATGCCCCCCAAAACAAATAAAATACCGATAACAAATGCAACGGACATGAATGTAATTCCGCCGTTTGCCACTAAATATATTCCAGCGCCCATAAAAAGAACGCCCGTAAGCATCGTGATAATTCTCAAAGTATCGTCCTCCTTGTATTTTTATTATACTTTGAAATCCTTTTCAAGTCAAGGAAGGCATCTTTTCTTCACAAAATATACAAATAATGTGCTATAATTGACCATAGAAACGGAAAGGAGGGGAAAATGGACAGAGTAATTCTTCATTGCGATATGAACAGTTTTTTTGCTTCGGTGGAACTCCTTGACCACCCCGAGCTTTGTGCAAAACCCGTTGCCGTATGCGGCGATCCCGACAGCAGACACGGCATCATACTTGCCAAAAACGAAGGTGCGAAAAAATACGGAATTAAAACCGCCGAAACCATTTGGCAAGCACGGAAAAAATGTCCTCAGCTTGTTCTTTTGCCCCCTCATATGGATAAATACCGCGCCTTTTCCCGGGAACTCAACAAAATCTATCAGCGCTACACCGACCTTGTGGAGCCTTTCAGCATAGACGAATCCTGGCTTGATGTGACGGCCAGCACGGATCTCTTCGGCAGCGGCAGACATATTGCGGACGAAATACGGCACACCGTGAAAAGAGAGCTTGGGCTTACCCTTTCCGCAGGGGTGTCATTCAATAAAACCTTTGCCAAGATGGGCTCGGAATACAGAAAGCCCGACGCAACCACGGAAATAACCCGAGAAAACTACAAGGAGCTTCTCTGGCCTCTCGATGCGGGGGAAATGTTTTTTGTCGGTAACGCCTCTGCCAAAAAACTCGGAAGTATAGGCATCAAAACCATCGGCGATATTGCTTTAAGCACCCCTGAAGCCCTTTCTGCACTTTTGGGAAAAGCCGGCAGGTCGCTGTGGGAACACGCTAATGGGATCGATGATTCGCCGGTTATGCATTTCAGCCACCGGGAAAAGATAAAATCCGTGGGAAACGGCATCACCTTCAAACGCAATCTTACCAGCGAGGAGGATATCAAAATTGCCCTCACCGCCCTTTCCGACACCGTGAGCAGCAGGC